>JAITKG010000122.1 GCA_031278495.1 Prevotellaceae bacterium
CAGGGGGTGAAGGAAACGGTGGACTATGTGCTGTCGCATCCCGAATGCCAAACGCCCGATGAAGCGTTCGACGCATGGTGCGACCGCATGATTGCCGCACAAATGATGTGAAGATGTGAAGATGTGGCTGGCGCACCAGCAACTTTCAACTAAAACAATTAACACATCTTCACATTAGCCGGCGCCAGCCCAATTAGTCACATTAACACATTAGTCACATTAGCACATTAGCCGGTCGTCGGCAAGGTTTTGGCAATTGCCAAAAGTAGGTTTCCGGTTGTCGGCAGGGTTTTGGCAATTGCCAAAAGTAGGTTTCCGGTCGTCGGCAAGGTTTTGGCAATTGCCAAAAGTAGGTTTCCGGTCGTCGGCAAGGTTTTGGCAATTGCCAAAAGTAGGTTTCCGGTTGTCGGCAAGGTTTTGGCAATTGCCAAAAGTAGGTTTCCGGTTGTCGGCAAGGTTTTGGCAATTGCCAAAAGTAGGTTTCCGGTCGGAATGACGGTGCAGTTGAAAGTTGAAAGTTGCTGCCGCGCCAGCCACATCTTCACATCTTCACATCTTCACATTAGCCGGCGCCAGCCCAATTAGTCACATTAGCACATTAGTCACATTAGCACATTAGCTGCTGCCGCGCCAGCCACATCTTCACATCTCCACATCTTTTAATTAAACGCTGTTCCCGTTTCGCCTGTAATGCAGTTTTTCTAACAAAAAAAACTACCTTTGCAAATAATGTAAAAAAAAACTTATGGACAGTATTTCAAAATTTATTGCGGACGTATCCTCTTGGCTGTGGGACTGGCCGCTTTTAATACTCCTTTTCGGAACGCATATCTTTTTAACCTGCCGGCTTGGTTTTGTTCAAAAATATATTGGCAAGGCTATTCGCCTTTCCGTGACGCGCGACAAGGATTCGCACGGGGATGTAAGCCAGTTCAGCGCTTTGGCTACAGCGCTTGCAGCGACAATCGGAACGGGAAATATCGTAGGCGTAGCCACCGCCATTGCCCTTGGCGGTCCCGGCGCAATATTCTGGGTATGGATGACCGGCATTTTAGGAATAGCCACAAAATATGCCGAAGGATTACTCGCCGTAAAATACAGGGCAATCCGCAAAGATGGCAGCATTGCCGGCGGCCCGATGTATTACCTGCAATACGGGTTGAAAAATAAAAAAACCGGGAAAATTTTAGGAATCCTGTTTGCCACCTTTGCCGCTCTGGCTGCTTTTGGCATTGGCTCGTCCACACAATCAAATTCCATAAAAGACGCTGTTTTTACCACATTCAAATTTGCATCCGAAATAAATATTTTCGGCATCATTGTTGAAACAAAAATATTGATAGGGCTTGTTTTGGCAATCATTGCCGGGTTGGTAATCATCGGGGGAATAAAAAGTATCGCCCGGGTAAGCCAAAGCGTTGTGCCTTTTATGGCGTTTTTTTATGTGGCGGGATGTTTGTTTATATTGATTACAGGCTACGAAACATTACTGGACAGTATAAAATTAGTTTTTCATCAGGCATTTTCATTTCAGGCAGCCGGCGGCGGCACGGCGGGAGCCGTCATCATGCTTGCCGCCCGTTATGGCGTTGCGCGCGGATTATTTTCCAACGAATCGGGACTGGGCTCTGCCGCCATTGTGGCGGCAGCCACGCGCACCCGCAACCCTGTACGGCAGGCATTGGTATCCTCTTCCGGAACATTCTGGGATACGGTAGTCATTTGCGCGCTCACCGGTTTGGCAATCATAAATACCGGCGCATGGCAATCGGAATTTACCGGTTTTAACTTAACGCGACTGGCTTTTTCAAAAATTCCTTTCGGTGAAACAATTCTTGGATTGTCGCTTTTAATGTTTGCTTTTACAACTATTATCGGCTGGTCATACTATGCCGAAAAATCCATAGAATATCTTTTCGGGCAGAAATCAGTGCTCCCCTACAAAGTGGCTTATTTAATAATGATATTCACAGGCGCGGTATTTTCGCTGGATGTGATTTGGAACTTTGCGGATATCACCAATGGCTTAATGGCTATACCCAACCTTATTGCTTTAATTTTATTAAGCGGAGTAGTGGCGGCAGAAACAAAGAAATACTTAAAAAATATCGATAAACATTCGGATGATAAAATAATAAATCATTAAGGTAATGGGGCAATCCGTTGGCTAATCCCGCAAAGAAAGTATTTATTGCCGTTGCCTGCTATTTATCCAGCCCGAGCAAAAAGAAAAGCGGGATAATCGCAAAGCCAAGGGCGATGAGGGTCGCATAAATTTTGGCAAGCGCTTGTAAACGCGGCAACCATTTGTTATTGTTTACGCCAATGGTCTGGAATGCGCTCCAAAAGCCGTGCGTAAGATGAAACCACAATGCGCCTATCCATACAAGGTAGAGAACGGCATATACCGGATCGCGGAATAACCCGGTAACCAATTCGTACGGATTTTCAGTTGCCGTGCCGCCAATAAAATGTTGCAACTGCATTTTAGCCCAAAAATGATACAGGTGTAATCCCAGAAACCCTAATACTATCGCGCCCAATACAAACATATTCTGCGAAGCCCACGACGACGCTTTTCCGCTATTGCGCACGGCGTAGCGTTCATTGCCGCGTGCGAGCCGGTTAGTGAGGGTCAGGAAACCCGCATAAAATATGTGTATCGCAAAACCCAATGCCAATACCGGCACCATGATTTGTATAATCACATTCGTGTCCATAAAATGGCACACGGCATTGTAATTTTCTGCACCGGAAAGCGAAACCATGTTAGCGCCCAGATGCACTATCAGGAACACCATTAAAAAGAAACCGCTAATGCTCATAATGAGTTTTTTTCCGATAGATGAAGTGAAAAAATTTGCCATATAAAGATTAAAAGATTCGTTTAAAATTTTCTGCAAATATAGTTGTTTTTAAAAATGTAGGCAAACCGTGCCTGCAAATACCGCCTCCAAGCGGGGCTAACGGGCGTTGCCGCCATTTTCAAAGGTTTTATTTAAGGCGTTGTATTCCGGAATCCTTTTTTGGGAATTTTTACTGTATACGTTTTTCCCGCTGTGTTTGCAAGGCTTTCGTCGCGCAGCCAGGGATTAAAATATTTAAAAATTTTATAATTTGTTCCGTAGCTGCCGGCAAAATCAGCCCAACTTTCTACCGCGCCGGTAATTTTCTTTTCGCTCCACTGAAGCGGCATATATAAATCTTCGGCGCGTAAATTAAACCCGTACAACGCCGGATTGCCCATCACCAATTTGAAGCCCACCGCGCGGAACACGTAACGGCTCGTTTCTTCAGGCAATAACAAATTGTAATAGCCGGTTTGTTTCTGCCGTGCTATTTGTTTATCGAGGTTGGTATTGCCCACATTATACGAAGCCGCCGCCATTGTCCACGAACCGTATTTGCTGTATGCTTTTTTCAGGTAGGCGCAGGCGGCGCGCGTGGCTTTTTCGATGTGGTAACGTTCGTCAATTTCTGCCGTTATTTCCAAGCCGTAATCTTTTGCCGTGCCTTCCAGAAGCTGCCAGAAGCCAACGGCTTTCGAAGGCGATACGGCTTGCTGCAAATTACTTTCGGCTACGCATAAATATTTAAAATCGTCCGGCACGCCTTCTTCTTTCAAGACCGGTTCTATAATGGGGAAAAACCGGTGGGACAGTTGTAACGTATACAACATGCTGGCATGCCAATAAGTGATGATAAGCATTTCGCGCTGCAAGGCTTCCCGCACATCGAAATATTGCAATGGAAGCGGCTCGCCGGCAAAATCAACTTGCTCCGGCAACAATGGATGCGCAATGCTTTGATGAAATAAACCGGGCTGCGGGTCGCCGCCGGGAATGCTTGATGTGGCAAGGGATATTACCAACAGACTGGCAACAGGAACGGCAAACCAAAAAACTTTTTTCCACATAATTTGTAAATCTTCTTGTTAAAATGGCTTGCAAAGATAGTCGAAATTTTTTATATTTTTGCAGTAAAAATTGAAAAATTGCACCACGTTACCAACATATTTTCGGTAAAAACAACGGCTGATTTTGAACAAAGCTGTTTGGCTGTTTTCCGTTTTCAGGCGGCGCATTGCGAAGTATATAAAAAGTACATTGCGCTTTTGGGACTAACGCCTTCGCAGGTTTGCCGTGTAAAGGACATCCCGTTTTTACCCATTCCGTTTTTCAAAACACAAAAGGTGATTTGCAGCGGAAAAAAACCGCAAATTATTTTCACCAGCAGCGGCACTACCGGTGCGCATCCCTCACGGCATCTTGTAGCAGACGTTGGCTTGTATGAAAAAAGTTTTACGGAAGGTTTTTCGTTGTTTTACGGACCGGCGGAGGATTATGTTATTTTGGCGTTACTTCCTTCCTACCTTGAGCGGCAGGGTTCGTCGCTGGTGTACATGGTAGAAAAATTGACGGCGCAAAGCGCGCAACCGGACAGCGGCTTTTATTTGCACAATTTCCAAGAACTGTACAATCATCTGCAACGCTTGCAGCAGAAGGGAAAGAAAACGCTACTCATCGGCGTGAGTTATGCGTTGCTTGATTTTATAGAAAAATATCCGTTGTCTTTTCCGGAACTCATAGTCATGGAAACCGGCGGAATGAAAGGGCAACGAAAAGAATTACCAAAGCAGGAACTGCACCGTATTTTGCGTGAGGGTTTCGGCGTGGCAAATATTCATTCGGAGTATGGCATGACGGAACTGTTGTCGCAAGCCTATTCCAAAGGCAATGGCATTTTTTACGCGCCGCCGTGGATGCAAATTCGCATCCGCGACCAGCGCGATCCGTTCGTGCCTGTTCCCTGCGGAACAACAGGCGGCGTAAATATTATTGACTTGGCAAATATGTATTCCTGTGCATTCATTGAAACGCAAGATCTGGGCAAACAGTATGCCGACGGCAGTTTTGAAATCGCCGGGCGCTTTGCACAGGGCGACCTGCGCGGCTGCAACTTGCTGTATGGCGATATATAAATCACAGTAAAAATTGAAGAAACAAATTGCAGAACGAAGTTTCTACAATGATGCTGCAAAAAAGTTAAGAGTGATTAGGTGATTAAGAAATTAAGTGATCAGGATCGCGTCATGATATTTGCTGCTACTGGATTACTTTGAGGCAAAGCTTCCCCTTCTTTGAATGGCTTTGGAAGAAGTCTTCCCCTTTTGGGATTAGTATGCTATCCATGCTCACATCCCGTTTATGATGTGCCTTTCCCTATAAATGGAAAAATATTATCGTTGGGTAGATTCAAAAATCAAATACAATTATTATTCGATTTTGGGATAAAAATCGTTTAACAACTATCCCCTATGAAAGCAGAAATGCAGAGAACCTAAAGGTTTCCCTGCATTCAGTCGGGGTGAAAGGACTCGAACCTTCGGCCTCCACGTCCCGAACGTGGCGCGCTAGCCAACTGCGCTACACCCCGAATTGAGGGTGCAAAGATAAAAATTTTTTGTTACTTTGTAAAAAATATTTTTATGAAAGAGGATTTTTTACATTTTTTATGGGAATATGGGCTGTTCGACCAATCGCAATTAGCCACGACTACCGGCGAAAATATAGAAATCCTTACACCCGGGCAACATAATACAGACGCCGGTCCCGATTTTTTCAATGCAAAAATCAAAATAGGCGACACATTGTGGGCAGGCAATGTGGAAATACATAGGCGCGCGTCCGATTGGCAACGGCATATTCACAACGAAGATAAAGCTTACAATAATGTTATTTTGCATGTCGTGCAAGAAAACGACATGCCGGTAGTATGTGCCGGCGGGCAACCATTGGCTACCTTTGTCATGCGCTATAATCCGCAAATGGAAGCGCGTTATGCCGCGTTGCAGCAGGCAACTGAATGGGTGCCCTGCGGCAAAGAAGCGGCACAAGTGGATTTATTCCGCATCAAACATTTTTTAGCCCGTTTGTTAATTGAACGGTTGGAGCGGAAAGCGCAACAACTCTACGATGTGCTCAACGCTACGCACAATAACTGGCACGAGGCGTTTTACCGGCTATTGTTCCGCACGTTTGGCTTTGGCGTGAATGCCGTGCCGTTTGAATTGCTGGCAAGAGCTACGCCATTTGCCGCCATTGGGAAACAACGCTATTCTTTATTGCAAATAGAAGCGTTGCTGTTTGGGCAGGCAGGGATGCTTGCCGGCGAGGCGAAAGACGATTACCAGCACGCGTTGCAGAAAGAATATACGTTTCTCCAATCAAAATTTTCGTTGCAACCGCTCGAAGCGCATGTATGGAAATTTTTGCGCCTGCGCCCGTCAAATTTCCCGACGGTGCGGATAGCGCAGTTGTCCATGTTGCTCTTCCAATCCGCCGGTTTAATAGATAAAATGCTTGCTTTTCATACGGTGGATGATTTATATAAATTATTCGGCGTACAGGCGTCCACCTATTGGGAGGAGCATTTTACGTTTGGGAAAATTTCACGCAAAATGCCTAAAACCATTGGCACAGCTTCGATTCAACGAATGATAACAAATCTGATAGTCCCTTACCTTTTTGCTTACGGCCGCTGGCAAGCCAATGAAGCATTATGCGAAAAAGCGGTAGAACTATTGGAAACATTGCCGCCCGAAAAAAATCATATTATTAACGGTTGGGAAAAAACAGGCGTGAAGCCCGATAATGAATTTTATGCACAGGCGCTAATACAGTTAAAAACGGATTACTGTAATAACAAACAATGCCTCAAATGCGGTATTGGAATGAATTTATTACAAAAAGAACTACAGGTGAACTAAAAATTAAACGATAATTTTACTATATGAGCATTGATTTTTCACACATTCCTTCTTCTATTAAAGAAAAAAGCAACAGCGAACTCACTACTTCTATTTTTATTTTTAAGGCAGTTCGTTACAAATGGCTAATTTGTTTCGGGCAAGCGGCATTACCTTATGTACTGTGGGTTCCCGGCATTAAATTTTTCCTGCGTAAAACTGTTTTCAATCATTTCTGCGGCGGCGAAACATTGGATGATACAAAAAAAATAATACAAAATTTAGCGGCTCACAATGTAAATGCCATTTCCGATTATTCTGCCGAACAGTCCGGCACGAAAGAGAAGCAGGAGGAAACACGTAAAAATATTTTACAATCCATAAAATTTGCAGCGCAGCAAAAAAATGTGCCGTTTGCCTGTGTGAAAATTACCGGCATCTGTGCGCGCCCGTTACTGGAAAAGATTTCAAAGCAGGAACCGCTCACCGGGAGCGAGCAAGAAGCCCGCAAAGAGTTTGACGGACATTTGGACGCCTTGTGCAGAGCGGCGGCTGAACAGGGGAAAAAAATATTTATCGACACTGAAGAAACATGGATAAACCCTGCCATCAATGAAGCGGCGGAGCGGATGATGGCAAAATATAACCGCGAAAAACATGTGGTTTATACGACCATCCAATTTTACACAACCGGCAGTTTAGCTTACTTGCAACACTTGATAGATACGGCTCCGTACAAGGTAGCGCTGAAGCTGGTGCGTGGCGCATATCACGAACAGGAGAATGAACGCGCCATAAAAATGGGGTATCCGTCGCCCATTTTACCCAACAAGGAAGCGGTGGACAGGAACTATAACGAGGGGTTGCGGGTGTGTATTAAAAATCTCGGCAAGGTGTCATTTTGCGCTGCCACGCATAATGCCGGAAGCATCGAATTATTGATGCAATTGATGAAAGACTACGGGGTGGAGGCGAATAGCGATATTGTGTCGTTCTCGCAACTCTACGGCATGCGCGACAATCTTACGTATGAACTGGCGGGAAATGGGTACAATGTGTCCAAATATATTCCTTACGGTCCGCTCAAAGAAACGTTGCCTTACCTTATTCGCCGCGCGCAGGAAAACGCCGGTATCAGCGAACAAATGGGCGATGAACTGCAACTGCTGCTACGGGAAAAACAGGCAAGGGTAAGCTCAAATAGTAAATGCAACTAAATTTGCCCTACTCCCAAAAAATTCGTACATTCGCAAGTTCATTTCACCAAGAAACAGCGCATGACGAAAACAGTCAAGAAAATAATCAACAAGGAAACAACGGCGAAAACGCCCGGTAAAACATCTATCGCCAAAAAAACGGCGGCTACGAAAAAAAATGTTGCCAAAAGTAAAAGCGCGCCCAAAAAAAACACGCGGGCAATTAAAAAAATCACTTCGGTGGACGTGATCGCGCAAGCATTGCTCGATAAGAAAGCGCACGACGTCGTGTCGCTGGATTTGACGCCCATAGACGCTGCCATTTGCGACCATTTTGTGATTGCCCATGCCGATTCCGGCACGCAGGTAACCGCCCTGTCCGATAATGTGGAAAAAGAAATGTACGAACGTATGCAAGAAAAGCCTGTGCGCATACAGGGAAAAGAAAATGCGCTTTGGATTATCGTGGACTATGGCGACGTGGTAGTGCATATTTTCCAGACCGCGTGGCGCCTGTTCTACCGCCTCGAAGAACTTTGGGCAGACGCTATACAAAAAAATTACAATGAAAACTCGAAATAACCGGTAAACGAATGAACGGATCCCTACCTCCTTCCCAACAACGCCCGCAATTGCCGCGTAAAAACAATACCCCAAAAAAAGGATTGAATCCTGTGTGGATTTGGATAGTTTTGGGAGGCATATTTATTTATTTTTGGACGTCCTATAACTCGGTTGAACCGCAGAAAGCCGAATGGCAGGAAGTGAAAGAACAGATGCTGCCTTCCAATGATGTGGAACGCCTGTCGATTGTTACCAACCAAGACCGCGTGAATGTATATATCCGGAAAGACAGCTTGGTGAAATACAAAAACCGTTTTTCCACGTTCCCGAAAGAAGGACCGCATTTCTACTTTATCAGCCAGCCCGATTTCAACGTGTTTCAAACGGTAGAAGCGATCAACGCCGGGACGCCGGAAGAACGCCGCGTGAAAATAGAAACCGAAGTGCATAATAATTATTTTGCACGCATATTGGACTGGCTGCTGTTTCCCGTATTGCTCATCGCTTTATGGTTTTTACTTTTCCGCGGTATGTCGCGTGGCATGGGCGGCGGCAGCGGCGGTATGGGCGGCATTTTTACGGTAGGCCGTTCCAAAGCGCAATTATTCGACAAGGATAATAAAAATAAAATTACGTTCAAAGACGTAGCAGGCTTGGAAGAAGCTAAAGTCGAAGTGATGGAAATTGTGGATTTCCTTAAGAATCCGAGGAAATATACGGACTTGGGAGGTAAAATCCCAAAAGGCGCATTGCTTGTAGGACCTCCGGGCACCGGAAAAACACTGCTGGCAAAGGCTGTAGCGGGGGAAGCCGACGTACCGTTCTTTTCCATGTCTGGTTCTGATTTTGTAGAAATGTTTGTAGGCGTGGGGGCGTCGCGCGTACGCGACCTGTTCCGTCAGGCAAAAGAAAAAGCGCCGTGCATTGTATTCATTGACGAAATTGACGCTGTAGGGCGCGCGCGCAGCAAAAATGGCGGTTTCACAGCCAACGACGAACGCGAGAATACCTTAAACCAGCTACTCACCGAGATGGATGGCTTTGGTTCTAACAGCGGCGTGATTATCCTCGCCGCCACCAACCGCGCCGATGTGCTTGATGGCGCATTGATGCGCGCCGGCCGCTTTGACCGCCAAATTCACGTGGATTTGCCGGAACTGAAAGAACGCACCGAAATTTTTAAAGTACATTTGCGTGGACTGAAACTTGTCGACGGTTTCGATTTGGATTTCCTGTCCAAACAAACGCCCGGCTTCTCCGGCGCCGACATTGCCAACGTGTGCAATGAAGCGGCATTGATTGCGGCGAGGAAAAATAAACCGCTTATCGACAAGCAGGATTTCTTGGATGCGATTGACCGCATTGTAGGCGGGCTGGAACGGAAGAGCAAAATTATTTCGGCAACGGAAAAACGCACGATTGCATTTCATGAAGCGGGGCACGCCACCGTGAGTTGGTGGCTGGAACATGCCAATCCATTATTGAAAGTAACTATCATCCCGCGCGGGCGCGCATTGGGCGCAGCATGGTACTTGCCCGAAGAGCGGCAGATTACTACCACCGAACAGATGCTGGATGAAATGGCTGCTACCCTTGGCGGACGCGCTGCCGAAGAATTGACGTTCGGTAAAATTTCCACCGGCGCCATGAATGATTTGGAGAAAATCACCAAACAGGCGTATGCGATGGTGGCGTATTTCGGCATGAGCGAGAAAATCGGCAACATCAGCTATTACGACTCCACAGGGCAGCATGATTATGCCTTCAAACATCCGTACAGCGAAAAAACGGCGGAATTGCTGGATACGGAAGTGAAACGTTTGGTCGATGCGTCATACAAACGTGCAAAAGAAATTCTAACAGTGCATCGCGAAGGCTTTACCCAATTGGCGGAACAGCTACTCGAAAAGGAAGTAATTTTTGCAGAAGATTTGGAAAAAATATTCGGCAAACGCGCATCGCATGCAAACACAATAACACAGTAACCCTCCATGAAAAATTTGCTTACACGCACCGCCAGCGGGATTGTTTTTATAGGCATAATGGTTGGTTGCCTTTTGGGCGGCGACATTCCCTACGTTTGCCTGATGTTATTTTTGTTGGTGGGCATGTTGTCCGAGTTTTATGAATTGACTATTGGAAAAGGAAAATGGCTGCAAAAAACCACCGGCATCTTGTTCGGCGCGTCCATGTGGGCGGCAAGTTTTTTCCTCTTTAAAAACCGGTCGCCTTATTTCGATGCGAAGGGTTTTATAGCATTAACAATGTTGTGCTTTTTTGTACTCTGGTTGGTATTACCGGTTGTCCAACTGTTCCGGAAAGAAGAAAAACCTTTTTTGATTACTGCCTATGTGCTGTCGGGCGTCCTGTATATTGCCGTTCCCTTGTCATTGGTCAATTTTCTGGGGGCAACCGACCGCCCGGTATTATTAGGGCTGTTCATCATTCTTTGGAGCAACGACGTGGGGGCATACGTGTTCGGCATGTTGTTCGGGCAAAAAGGGAAACACAAATTATGCCCGTCCATTTCGCCGAAAAAATCATGGGAAGGCTTGGTCGGCGGCGTCCTCGTTGCGCTGGCGTCCGGTTATGCGCTAATGTCGCTGGGATTACTTCCATTTGGAATATTTTCCACATTATCCATATCCCTGCTCCTTGCGGTATCCGGCGTGTTTGGCGACTTGATAGAGTCCATGCTTAAACGCAGCGCTGGGGTGAAAGATTCCGGCAAACTCATTCCGGGACACGGCGGACTGCTCGACCGCTTCGATGCGGCATTGCTGGCGTTGCCGGTAGCTTGTACCTGTATATTTATTCTTTCACTTTTAGCCTTGCCGGAATGAAAATCCATAAAGAAGGATATAGAATTATTGTAGCGTGCGCAATGGCGGCAATACTTATTGCCGGCGTGCCCGCTGTGTGTTTCGGCGCCGGCTGGGTTTCCGGCATAGCAGCAGTGGCGGCGCTGTGGGCTTTTTCATTCGTATGCTACTTTTTCCGCGCCCCCTCGCGCATGCCTGTAATTGGCGACAAGGTCATACTGTCCGCCGCTGATGGAAAAGTTGTGGTTGTAGAAGAAGTATATGAACCGGAATACCTGAAAGCACGCTGCATACAGGTCTCTGTTTTCATGTCGATATTCAATGTGCATGCCAATTATTACCCGGTGAGCGGGACGATAACTTATTTCCGGTATCATCCCGGAAAGTATTTAGTGGCGTGGCATCCGAAGTCATCGGAAAAGAACGAACGCACCACCGTAGTGGTTAATCACAACGGCGTGCCGGTACTGTTCCGGCAGATAGCCGGGCTGCTTGCACGTCGTATTGTCTGCTATGCAAAAGAAGGAGCAACCGTGCAACAGGGTAGCGAAACCGGTTTTATCAAGTTCGGTTCGCGGGTAGATATTTTCCTTCCGTTGGGCACGGATATTAAAGTAAAGGAAGGCGACAAAGTAAAAGCGACACAAACAGTCATTGCAAAATTAGCATGAACAAACTTGCGCGATACATAATAATTACTGCAGCGGTGGCGCTGGTTGCTTTCCTGGCATGGTATTTCAGCAATATTTTGGCTTACCTTATTGTTGCCGCTGTCTTATCCATTATCGGCAAACCGTTGATGCAGGCATTAGGCAAGGTACGCATCAAGGAATACCGGTTGCCGCGCGTGCTGTGTGCAGCGATTACTTTGATAGTTATCTGGAGCGTATTTTTTTCTATCATCTTCTTCCTGCTGCCGGCAGTGGTTAATTTAATCAATCAATTATCCCATATAGATATCCAGCAGGTGCTGCTGGATATGGAACATTCATTGGATACAGTGCAGGCATGGATAGTACAAACCATACCGGGCGTTGATGCCGGCTTTTCATTGCGCGATGCGATAGCCGGCGGGCTGACGGATTTTTTCAGCAATACGGTACTCCTGAATTTCTTCGGCTCGGTAACCAATACCATCATCGGTTTCGTTGTCGGCGCATGTATTGTGTCGTTTATTACATTTTTCTTTTTGAAGGAAGAAAATTTATTTACGCACGGCGTGCTGTTGCTTTTCCCTGCAAAACATGAAAAAAATGCAGCGACGGCGCTGAATTCCGTCAATCAATTGCTTTCGCGGTATTTCATCGGGTTATTCATTGACGTGCTGTGCATGGCGATTTTGGTAACGCTCGGCTTGACATTGGCGGCAGGCTTGCCGTTCCGCATAGCGGTAGTGTTGGGTTCGCTTTCCGGCATCCTGAATGTGATTCCGTATATCGGCAGCATTACCTCCGCACTGACCGGCATATTGATTGGCGTGTTGATGCACATTAACGGGTTGGGCAATACTTCCGACGTGTGGGTCGTCATTATTACGATGGCATGTGTCTATATCGGCGCGCAAACGGTTGATGCGGCGGTGTTGCAACCGTTCATTTATTCTAAAAGCGTACGCACGCATCCGCTGGAAATATTTTTGGTGATACTGATTGCCGGCAGCGTTGGCGGCATCTTGGGTATGCTGGTCGCTATCCCTACTTACACAGTGGCGCGCGTATTTGCCAAGCAGTTTTTTAATCAGTTCAGGGTGGTACGGAAACTAACGGAAAAAATATAAAAATGCAGATTCTTTTGACCAATGATGATGGCTATCGTGCGCCGGGATTAGCGGCGCTAATTGAAATTATGAAGCCCTACGGGCAAGTAACGGTTGTGGCGCCGGAGGACATGCAGTCAGGCATGTCAAGCGCACTGACTACCAAAATACCGGTGCGCCTGCGGAAAATCACTTCCGGAAAAGGGCTGGAAATTTATGCCTGTAGCGGAACGCCGGTTGATTGCGTGAAGCTGGCGATGAGTTGCATCCTTCCGGAAAAACCGGATTTGCTGGTCTCCGGCATCAACCATGGCATCAATGCATCAAGTGCGGTGATTTATTCCGGCACGCTGGGAGCCGCAATGGAAGGCACGTTGTATGGCGTCCCGTCCATTGGCTTTTCACTGGCAGACGATGCGCAGGATGCCGATTTTAATAGCTGTAAAATTTATGGGACGAAAATAATTGACCGGACGCTGCAACATCCCTTTGCGCCGCATGTGTTTTTGAATGTAAATTTTCCTGCCTTGCCGGCAGAAAAAATAAAAGGCGTCCGCTTAGCGCGGCAGCATAAGGGCTCGTGGATAAAAGAATTTGAAAAACGCACCGACCCGCATGGATTCGACTATTACTGGCTCACCGGGCAATTTGTGAACCATGAACCCGGCGCCCTTGACGCAGACGAAAACTTGTGCAGAAACGGCTACATTTCCATTGTCCCGCATCAGTTGGACATGACGGAATACAGCGAACTGCAACGCCTGCAAAAAGAATGGCAATTTTGAGTTAAGGGTTAAGAACGCTGGCGACGGAAACAATTTACAGATGTATAAATTCAGGCTGGCGCGCCAGCAGAATAGATCACATTAGCACATTAACTAAGCTAACCCTAACGTCTAAAAAAAATGATTCGCAGGATTATTTTATTCGGCAGTATTTTTCTCTACTTCGCTATCGTTTTCTGTTTTGGGAAAACGGTTTTTAGCTTTGTGCATGCCGCTATGGGCGGGGGCATGAGCCTTGCCGGACTGTTCGCCATACTCTATCATGGCTTCGCGATGGATATGTCGATGAGCGGCTACCTTTCCATCCTGCCCGGATTGATACTGATTGCTTCGGTATGGCTTCCGCCAAAGGCAGTGGCGCGGGTGTTCAATATTTATTTCATGACGATACTTTTCCTGATAGCTGTGGTAACAGTAACGGATATTATTTTGTATCCGCATTGGGGATTTCATTTCGATTCCATGGTGTTCCTCTATCTCCGGCAACCGGGCGAAGCATTGGCGAGCGCAACGACAGGGGAACTGTCAGGAGGTATTGCGGGTATTGCCATTTTCACTGGCGTCGCCTGTACCGGTTATGCCCTTATCATCCGGAAGCAAACGCTGGCATTGCGCACACCGCGTTCCCTCCCGCTTACGCCGGCGGTTTTGCTGCTGCTCACCGGCGCATTGTTTTTGCCAATACGGGGAAGCCTGACGACTTCTACGATGAATCCCGGCAGGGCATTTTTCAGCGGGAACATGTTCTATAACCATGCTGCGGTGAATCCGGTTTTCAATTTTTTCTACTCCTTTGCCAAAGCGGAAGATTTTGCGATGCAGTATTCGTTTTTCGACGAAGAAAAAGCGGCGGCGATTTTCGACGGGCTCCACCGGCAGCAGGCAGGCGGCGTTACCGCGCCGTTGCTGGCAAACAACCGTCCGAATATTATCCTGTTTATCCTTGAAAGTTTTGTGGCAGATATTGCACTGGATTCGGTGGTTGCGCCCAATATGCGCCGCTTTGCGAAAGAAGGCGTTTTCTTCCCAAACTTTTATGCCAACAGTTTCCGTACCGACAAGGGCATGGTGGCGGTGATGAGCGGTTATCCGGCGCACCCGACGGTGGCGCTGATGAAATATCCACAGAAAACGGAATCCTTGCCAACCATTTCAAAGTCGTTGAAGCAGGCGGGCTACGGAAATATGACTTTCTATTATGGCGGCGACGCCGATTTCAGCAACATGCGTTCTTATATTGTCGGCGAATGCGGCATAAAAGATATTGTATCCGACAGCGATTTTCCGGCAAAAGCGCGCCGGACGAAGTGGGGCGCGCCCGACGAATACCTCCTTGAACGGCTTTTCCGCGACTTGCTGGAAAAGGAACAGCCTGCGCCATTCTTCAAGCTGGCGTTAACGTTGAGCAGCCATGAGCCGTTTGACGTGCCGGTAAACAAATTCAGGCAACCCTTCCTCAATTCCGTACACTACACCGACAGTTGCCTCGGGCGGTTTGTCGAACGCCTGCAAACCACTGCCGCATGGGATAACACCCTGCTTATATTCGTTGCCGACCACGGCTATGGCTATTTGCCGGAGATGAGCGGACATGACCCGCGCCGTTTCCGTATCCCGATGATTTGGCTGGGCGGCGCAGTAGCGCAGCCGCAGGTCGTCGAAGCATACGGCTCGCAAAACGACCTTGCCGCAACTTTGCTTGCACAATTGGGCATGCACTGCGGCGATTTCAAATTCAGCAAAGACCTCTTGAATACCGGCACGCATAAATTTGCGTTCTACGCCTATGTCAATGGTTTTTCGATGACCGACGCCACCGGCAGCGTGATTTACGACAACGACGCCCAAACGGCGATTTACCAGGAGGGCAACCCCGCCCTCGAAGAACAGGCAAAAGCTTTTTTCCAAATGATGTACCTTGATCTGGAAAACAGGTAAAGGGATTTACAGATTTACGGATTTACAGATTGAGGCTGGCGCCAACGTTAATCACTAACTATTAACCACTAATCATAATTTTTAATTTATTGTTTTAATACCGGCGGGCTAATAACGGGACAAGAGTTCTGGAAAACCCCTCAATAGTTCCGGAAAAATGCGCCATTCTTTCGATAGAATTAGGCGTGTTGCAGGTATATTTGGTCTATTTCTGTCAGGGTATTATTCGTTCGTCGCTCCTTACAATCCGGGTATGCCTTATTCAAGGCGCAGACAGGCATGTGTACCTGCCCTCTGAAAAAATTATGAAATAAAATTTGTAGATAAAAAAAATGTAGTTATATTTGCAACGTTAATGTTAAGCTCTTTGAAATATTAAAATGATGTTATAAAAAATATCGCTTTAACTTTTATTCTAAGTAATTCGAAACTTGGAAAATTTCTACTCTCTTTGAATATAAGTCAAAGCAACCTCACAAGAGTGGATGTGGGTTGTTGTACTTATTTAGAGAGTGGGTTTTCCAAGACCTCGAATTACGATAAGCATTGCACCATTTCCACTCTTAGCTTTTTGGTGAAGCTGGGAAAAAATTACAATAAAAGCTAGAGAAATAAATTGCAGGATGAAATTTCTGCAATCATTGGCAGCGAATAAAAAATCGCAGCAGGGGTTGTTTTAAAAAGTGTTTGTGTTTGGTAGATTATTATAAAACAACCCTAAAGCTGCAAAAATAATAATAATTAAAAACAAAAAAAATTATGAGAACAACACTTTTCTTTTCCTTAATGTTTGCAAGCGTTGCAGCAAACGCAACCGTAACGGTTACGCCGCTCAGCACGGATTATACCGCAAAAAAAGTAACCTTTAGCGTGTCTTGGACAAGCTCGCCTACTGCGCCGTATAATAACCGCGTATGGATATGGATAGATTTCTGCCCGGTAAGCGGCGTAACGCCCCAAAGTTTTTCAACTGCTACTATTACCAGCCCTGCTAAAACAGACGGTAATGGAACTATCACGGGGTTAAACGGGCGTGGCTTTTTTATAGAATATGCCGCCACCAATGCCGGCACGACCGTTACAGCCACATTAAGCAATGCTACCGGCAAATTCAACTGGTGCGTATATGGCAGCGACTATCCGCCGAATGTAACGCTGGATAAAGGAACGTACACTTTTAAGGGAACAACCAACTTTATAGTGAGTAGCCATGCACAGCCTGTAACAACTAAAACAATAGCTCGAACAAGTTTGACTATTACATCGCAAAGTACGTTTACAGATGCCACCGGTTGTCCCGGCATAGGTCAGCTTTATTGTCCCTACACAGGCAGCGATTTGATTATGGATGCCACACATCTTTGCCAACAACGCACCAGCGGCGCAAAGAACTGGCAAGCTTACATACAAGATAGCCGGGACAGTGAGATATACCGCATTGTTTTAATGCCCGATGGTAAATGGTGGTTAGCGCAAAATGTGAAGTATGCAGGCACAGGGGAAACAATTACTGTTAGCGGTTGTACAAAAGAACTCTGTGGTCGATGGTACACTTACGCACAGTTTAAAGCTGCGTATGGCGGTACATCAGGTTATGGCGAAAATAAGCAGGGGGTCTGCCCGAATGGGTGGGTACTACCAACGCAGAACAATTGGACAACTTTTAATCAATCCATCTCATCAAACAACACTACTATTTGCCAATCTCTAAGACATTTATCATCAACCTGCTCGCCGAAACCGGATACATACGGATGGGCAAGCGGCAAAAGTGGCAGTTATAAGCGCACTGATGGGAAAACCTATAATGGGGAACATTGGTGGTCGAATGAAAGCTCGGCAGAATGCAACGTATGCTACGATCATTACCGATATGTCAGTGACCAGTGTAACCGTATAGATATGTATTGTCCAACCAGTGCTGATCAAGCTCTGCTACTAAGTATGCCTGTCCGTTGTTTCCGTCAACTGTAGTTTTTATAAAAATATTTTTACGAACAGAAGCAAATAAATACTGCTTCCTAACAATGTTACGCCTTGTTAATATTAGGGTTTTAAACCTCTACTAGGAAACCCTACATTTTGAAATCTTTGAATGCTGAAATTTTGAAATGTTTGTGACATTTGTTACTTTAATTTACCATTGAACCCGCGCTATATTCAGAAGCTATTATGTCCTTTTTTTTTACTATCTTTGTCCGTTATGATTATTTGCTTTTTGCAAGGACTATGAAGAAAAACGTCATTGTATTTCTCATTATAACAGGTAGCATTTGTTTAACCGGCGCGTTTTGGGTGTTGTTGACCCAACCGGAAAGTACAGTTCCTGCTATTGAAATCACCCACGCCGTTCCTTTGGACGCCGTTTATTTGTGCTGTTTTGAACGCGCCGACATCCTGAATGAAACATTTAATAACCCTTCTTCCGGCTGGAGCCGTTTTGTTCCGGAAGAAAATGCCCTGTTGAAATTCCTGCAAAAATTACAGGATATAGCGCCTGCCAATGAAGCTGCCAGCGCGCTATTGCAGTCCAAAGCCATTTATTCCGCCCATCCGCAGGGAAAGAACAGTATCAATTTCCTGTTTGCCGTGCAACTCCCGCCAGAATGCCCTGCAAGCCAACTGGAAATGCTGGTCAAGCGTAATGAAACAACTGCAAAAGAACTGGTGTATAACGGTACGTTCATTATTTCCACCGGCGCGGGCGAGGTATCTTTGCATACGGCGGTGGTAAACAATTTTGCGCTGTTCAGCCAGTCGCTGTTAGTGCTGCAAAATGCCATACGCCATGTCAATAGCGGCGTGTCCTTAAATGAGAACGGGCAATTTCAAAAGATACTGCAAACTTCCGGCGACTATTCGGATGTCCGTGTTTTCATCAACCACCGGGCATTGAATCTGTCGGTAGCCGCTGCCGGAAGCGACAAGTTGCGCAATGTAGCCACATTGCTTCCTTACACTGCCAACTGGACAGCCCTTGACGGGCAAGCCTCGCCGAATGTCATACACCTGAACGGGTTTGTTTTTCCGTCGTTCACCGACGATAATTATTTGTCGCTGCTATTGCCGCAAAAAGGATCGGGTGCAACGGCGTGGGAAATGTTGCCAGTGCAGACTGCTTTTGCCGCCGCCGCCTGCATTTCCGATATTGACAACTATTTTGCCGGGTACAAGTCTTTTTTAGACAAACATAAATTGCTTGCCGGCTACAATCAAACGCTCTCGGCGTTGAATGAACGCATACATGTACAGGCAGAAGAATTGTACCGTTCGTTTTATATACAGGAAACCGGCGTAGCTTGTATTTCCGGAAATCCTGCGGGTTGGGTATCGTTTTTCAAAACCGCCAACCCGAAATATGTGCTGGAGCAGTTGGAAGCAATCGCCGGAGAATTGCAGCAACCGTTCCGCATGGATGAAACGACGTATGCCAATCCTGCCAAAGGCTTGCTGGCGGCGTTGTTCAAAGAACTGGTTAACGGCGCAGGCGATAATTATTTTATCATGCGCGACGACTGGTTTATTTTTGGCGATGACGCCGGTTTGCTGGCGTCGTTGAAAGAAACGCGCTCTTCTTTGAAAAAACATATTCAATCGTCGCCGGCAGCGCAATACTGCACCAATAATAATGTGTTTTCGCTGTTTATCCATCCATCCGCTACGGATAATACGGAGTTGCTGTCGTATTTTCAACCGTCCCTGCGCGGGCTTTGGGGCGATGCGCTAAGGAACGACGCTTTCAAAATAGCCGGTTTGCAATTGCAGCCTTCGGGCGATAAACTGTATACTACTTTCTTTGCTGTGTACGAACATGAGGATAATGATGCACGGGACACGGAAAACGAGGTACGGGGCACGAGGCAAGGGGAAGAGCCGGTGGTGCAATTTCCGGCGCTCAATCACAATAACAAACAATGGGAATATCTCGTGCAATATGCGAATAACGACATTGCGCTGACCGGCAAAAACGGCGCGGAACAATGGCGGCAAAAGATTGACGGCGCAATAGTGGACACAATGTACCAGCTCGATTTTTACAAGAATGGGAAATTACAGATGCTATTCCTTACTGCCGGCAAGCTTTACCTGACCGACCGGAAAGGAAATACCGTCCGTCCGTTCCCGCTATCCCTGCCGGCGACTGCTACAAAGTTAGCCGTGTTCGATTATGATAAAAACAAGGATTACCGGCTGTTTGTGGTGCAAGGCAATAAAGTGTATGCGTATGATAAAAAAGGCCGCACGGTGGACGGCTGGAAAATATTTGCACCGCAGGCAACCATTACCCGCGCGCCGGAATTTTTCCGCGTCGGCGGCCATGATTACATTGTGGTGTGCGACGAACAAACCATACATATTTTAGACCGGCGAGGGAATGTGCGTGTGCCTTTGGAAGACGCGGTTGCCGTACAACCGGGAACACCGATTATTCCGCAGCAACAGCCCCCTACCTTAAAAGTGCAGACTACCGAAGGCAAAACAGTTATTATACACTTGAAGAGCTAAGCGAGATGCGTTAAACGTTAAAGGCAATAAAAGCATGCTGCTTTCAAAAAAATTATAATTGATAATTTACGACTATGCGATTTTTACTGTTATTATTTCTTATCCTTCTTATCGTTCCCTACCTTGTGCGGTTGCTTTTCCCTTGGCTCTTGCGCTACATGGGAAAGCAAATGGGGAAACGCATGCAACGTTCATTCGAGGAAAATAACCGTACAAAGACGTCCAGCGGCGCTATCAAACGCTCCCCGCCCAAACGCAAAAAAATTGATAAGAATGTGGGCGAATATGTGGAATACGAAGAGATAAAAGAATAATTTCATCCGGATGAAACGATTTTTACACAAAGTGATTTATTGGCTCTACTCGGTTTTTAATGATAAAACCATTGCTGCTGCAACGGAGGAAATAGATGTGGTTATTCCTGTAATAAAAAAAGATTTGCCGGTGCTTCCGCTGTGCCTGCAAGGCGTAAGAACCTGTGTGAAACATCCCATAAAAAACATTTATATCGTGGCGCCGCCACAGGCAGAAATATTGTCTTTTTGTGCATCCAACGGATTGACTTATATAGATGAACAAAGCGTTACCGGTATCACGCCGGAAGAATTGAATATGAAAATCACCTGTGGCGGAAAAATTATTGACCGGAGCGGATGGTTGGTTCAACAATTTATCAAGCTTTCCGGCGACATTGGAACGTGCCGTAATTATTTATGTATCGACGCCGACCATGTTTTACTGCAACCGCATACGTTTATCAGTCAAAACGGGAAACCGGTATTTTATATGACCCACGAAAGCCACCAACCCTACTATAAAATGCTAACAAAATTAACGGGAATCGTAAAAAGAGGCAAGCGGAGCTATGTGGCGCACAAGATGATTATAAACAAAGAACAATTAGCCTCCCTGCACCGTTGCATACACAGCCGGACGAATGAAAACTGGCTACAGGCAATTATTGCCGCTTACGACAGGACACAGGTTTCCGGGTTTTCCGAATATGAAACATACGGTAATTTTGTAAAAGATAAACTCAAATTGCCGTGTAAACAACGTACCTCCCGTTATAAAGATTTGGCGGATTATAACAGCTTGGTAAAACGTTTCGGGAAAAACTATAAATCGGTTACTTTTCCTGAATATTATAACCATTAAAGGACACTGTTTTGAAAACATTTTTACGTCTTTTCGCTTTTGCAAAACCTTATAGCCGCTATTGGCCAAAATATATCATCATTACCCTGTTAAGTCTATTATTCGGTATAGTAAACTTTACGCTTATTATCCCCTTGCTGGACGTGCTTTTCAATCCCGGGGCAATGGAAAAGGTTACGGCGTTGCCGGCTTTTACGCCTAATTTGTCTTACCTTAAAGATGTATTTAATTATTATTTATACGATATTATTCAGGCTCGCGGCGTATTAAGCGCATTGTTATTTGTGTGCATTTTGTTAATTGCAGCGACGGTGGCAGCCAATTATTTTAAGTATGCGGCGCAACGGGTGTTGGTTGGTTTGCGAACAACGGTCATGCAAAAAGTACGCACCGCGCTGTATGATAAAATCACCCGGTTGCATGTCGGTTATTTTACCAACAACCGCAAAGGCGATATTTTATCCAGCATATCCAATGATGTAACGGAAGTGCAAAATTCAGTGGCCGGTTCTTTCCACATTATATTCCGCGACCCTTTGTTGCTCATCGGCTATCTGGTAGTGCTATTCATCATGTCGGCGCAATTAACGTCGATAGCGCTGGTTGCATTGCCGCTTTCGGCATTCGCCATCACCCGCATTACGAAACGCCTGCGCCGGCAAGCGGTCAATGCGCAAAAACTAATGGCGAATATTGTCGGTTATTTTGAGGAAACCATTTCGGGAGCAAGGATTATCAAAGCTTTTAACGCCCAACGCTACGTGCGCAAACAATTTGAAACGACCAATACGCAACACCGCGCAGTAACCAAACGCATGTTTAACCGGCAGGAACTGGCTTCCCCATTGTCCGAAACGTTGGGAATTACCGTAACGGCATTTATCCTCCTTTACGGCGGGTGGCTGCAAGTGAACGGTAAACTGGGCATGAGCATCAGTGAATTTGTGGCATACCTTGCGTTCTATTACCAAGTGTTGTCGCCGGCAAAAGCCATTGCCGGTACGTATGCGCTTATTCAAAAAGGCTTAATTTCCGGAGAACGGATTTTTGCTATCATTGATGCGCCGGTGGAGATTACAAAGCGAAACCGGTCTATACCGGTCTGTACATTCACGGATAAAATAATATACCGCGATGTGTCGTTTGCTTACCAAAACGAGCCGGTGTTAAATCATATCAATTTAACGATTGAAAAAGGTCAAATGGTAGCGCTGGTCGGACTATCCGGAGCGGGAAAGACAACTATGGCAGACCTTTTGCCACGTTTTTATGACGTAACGTCCGGTGAAATTTTGTTGGACAATATCAATATCAAAGACTACGAACCAAAGGGACTGATCGGGTTGATGGGGATTGTTACGCAGGACGCCATTCTTTTTAATGATACGGTATTTAACAACATCGCTTTCGGTGTTGAAGACGTCGAAGAAGCAGCCGTCGTCCGGGCGGCAAAGATTGCCAACGCCCATGAATTTATCATGCAAATGGAGCACGGCTACCAAACCAGTATCGGCGATCAGGGCAACCGGCTTTCGGGCGGGCAACGGCAACGCCTTTCGATTGCACGCGCTATCCTGAAAAACCCGCCGATTCTTATTTTGGACGAAGCTACGTCGGCGTTGGATACAGAGAGCGAACGGCTGGTGCAGGATGCGTTGATGAAACTGATGGAAAACCGCACGTCAATTGTCATTGCGCACCGCCTCTCAACGGTTCAGCATGCCGATAAGATTGTCGTCATGGACAAAGGATGTATTGTCGAAACCGGTACGCACGCCGAACTGCTCGCCCAACAGGGAATATATAAACGGCTGTGCGACCTGCAGGAATTATGAATTACGGCTAAAAGTAACTTATAACTAAAAACCAAAAAATATGAATACCGACCAAAACGTATTGTCGTTTTTTGAAAACAGTTTCAAAACTCACTGGGACCGTCCAGCATTGTCGGACTATAACGGCACAACATTGCACTACAAAGATGTGGCGCGGCGTATTGCAAAAATGCATATTCTTTTTGAGGAGTGCGGGCTGAAGAAAGGCGATAAAATTGCGCTGTGCGGGCGCAACCAGGCAAATTGGGGCGTTATCTTCCTTGCGATCCTTTCCTATGGCGCTGTGGCAGTACCTATCCTGCACGAATTTAAACCCGACAATGTACACCATATCGTCAATCATTCCGATTCGCGGTTACTTTTTGTTGGCGACGTCGTGTGGGAAAGCCTGAATGAACGCGCCATGCCGGGACTGGAAGCGATCATTTCACTTTTGGACTTTTCTATCCTGCACTGTAAAAAAGAAGCTATCCGGAACTCCCGCGAACGGCTGAATGAACGCTTCGGGAAACGCTATCCGAAAAACTTCCGCCCTGAACATGTATCCTACCACCGCGACCAGCCGGAAGAACTCGCCCTGATTAACTACACGTCGGGTACTACCGGTTTGTCAAAAGGCGTGATGTTGCCTTACCGCAGCTTGTGGTCAAATATTGTTTTTGCACAGGAAACGCTTCCGGCGTTCGACCATACATGCGAAGTAGTGTCGATGTTGCCGATGGCGCACATGTACGGCATGATGTTCGAGTTCCTGTATGAGATGTCGGTGGGGGCGCACGTGCATTTCCTTACGCGGATGCCAACGCCGAAAATTATCATGGACGCCTTTGCCAAAGTGAAACCCGCGCTCATTATTTCCGTTCCGCTGATTATTGAAAAGATTTATAAAAAACAACTGCAACCGGTATTGGAGAAAACGCCGGTCAAGATGTTGCTGAAACTTCCGCTTATTGACCAAAAGATAAAAAAGAAAATCCTCCACACCCTGAACGCTGTTTTCGGCGATAACTTCATGGAAGTGATTGTTGGCGGTGCGGCATTTAACCATGAGGCGGAAGCGTTTTTCAAGAAAATCGGTTTCCGCTATACTGTTGGCTATGGCATGACGGAATGCGCCCCCATCATCACGTATGAAGACTGGGAAAAAACGCCGCTCCACTCCTGCGGTAAAGCTGTTTCGCGCATGGAACTGAAAATTGACTCGCCAAACCCGCATAACATTCCGGGCGAAATACTGGTGCGGGGCGACAATGTGTTAATTGGTTATTACAAAAACGAAGCGGCTACCAAAGAAGCATTCACGGACGACGGCTGGTTGCGCACCGGCGACGTTGGCGTAATGGACAAGAACGGCTACCTCTATATACGCGGACGCTGCAAGAACATGATCTTGGGTGCGTCGGGGCAAAATATTTATCCCGAAGAAATCGAAGATATCATCAACAACAAGCCCTACATCGTGGAATCGCTGGTTATTGAACAGGACGGGAAACTGACCGCCCTGATTTACCCCGACTATACCGCCGCTGAAATAAACGGCATTTCGGAGCAACAATTGGAACACATCATAGAAGAAACACGCTTGAAGCTCAATGAAGACTTACCCAAGTATTCGCAAATCGCCCGTGTGAAAATCTATCCCGAAGAATTTGAAAAAACGCCGAAGAAAAGCATCAAACGGTTTTTATATACGTAAAATTACGGTTTTCATTATGACTTACGACTTACGGCTAAAAGATAAACAATCGCTGCTTGATTGCCGTTATTTGAAAATGGCGCATGTGTGGGCGCAAAATTCCTATTGCGTACGGCGCAAGGTAGGCGCATTGCTTGTAAAGGAAAAAATGATTATTTCCGACGGTTACAACGGTACGCCTTCGGGGTTCGAAAACGTATGCGAAAACGAAGACGGGCTTACCAAACCCTATGTACTGCACGCCGAAGCGAATGCTATTACAAAAGTGGCGAAATCGCACAACAGCAGCGACGGCGCTACGTTATATGTTACCTCGTCGCCTTGTGTGGAATGCGCCAAACTTATTATCCAGGCGGGCATCAAGCGGGTGGTCTATTGCGACGAATACCACAATACCGACGGGCTGGAATTGCTCAAACGTGCAAATATTGAAATTAAAAGATACGAAAACATGGAAGTTAAGAGCTAATGCTTAAGAACGCTCACGCCGGAACGCTTTACGCCTGACAAATCAGAAATTAAAAATTAGAAATATCATGAACAAGCCAACCACTAAAAAATGGATACTGTTAATGGCGTCTTTAATATTAGGTATCGTCATTGGCCAGAACATAGCCCTGCCGCAAAGAACGATTTCCATTGATGCGCAAAGCAAGTGGAGCAAATTAGCGCTGATTTTCCAGCAAATTGAGGAAAACTATGTAGACACCGTGTATGCAGAAGAACTCATCGAAAATACATTGCCGTTCTTGACGGAAATATTAGACCCCCATTCCCTCTATATTCCGGCGGCAGATATGGCGGACGCGAACGAATCTATTGAAGGGAACTTCGACGGGATAGGCATCGTGTTTAACATGACTAATGACACGGTGGTGGTAGTAAATGTCGTTAGCGGCGGACCTTCCGCGCGTGCAGGCATACAACCGGGCGACCGCATTATTACGGTAAACGACTCCGTTATTGCCGGACGGAAGATGGAACAAAATGCCGTTGCGAAAATGTTGCGCGGCAAGCGCGGTTCGCGGGTAACCGTAGGCATTGCAAGAAACGGGGAGGATGCATTGGTGCAGGTGATTATTGTACGCGATAAAATCCCGGTGAAAAGCGTTGATGCGGCTTATATGATGAACGCCACTACCGGTTTTATCAAAATTTCCAAGTTTTCCAAGACCACGCATAAAGAATTTATTGCGGCTATAGAATTATTACAGAAAAACGGAATGAAAAACCTCATCCTCGATTTGCGCGGCAATTCCGGCGGGCTGCTCGAACAGGCATTCCAGGTAGCCAATGAATTTTTGGACAGCGGCAATATGATTGTCTATACCGAAGGGCGGGTGCGCCCGCGCTACGAATACCGGGCAACCAGCCATGGCAGTTGCCGGCATATCAACCTTGCCATATTGATTAACGAAGGATCTGCTTCGGCAAGCGAAATTGTTGCCGGCGCCATACAGGACAATGATCGCGGAACTATCGTCGGACGGCGGTCGTTCGGAAAGGGACTGGTGCAGGAACCTATTATGTTCAGCGACCACTCGGGACTGCGCCTCTCCGTAGCGCGCTATTACACGCCTACCGGACGTTCCATCCAAAAACCGTACAGGAAATATAACTACCGCGACTATGAAAACGAACTCTACGAACGCTTCCTGCATGGCGAGATGTACTCTTCCGACAGCAGCAAGTTTACGGGGCAACGCTACCGTACCCCCAAAGGAAAAACAGTCTATGGCGGCGGCGGCATTATGCCCGACCTGTTCGTACCGGAAGATACCAGCGATATGAACGATTTTACGCGCAACCTGTCGCGGCGCAACCTTATTTACCGTTTTGCACTGCAATTCACCGACCAGCATCGCAGCGCACTGAACGACATCAAAACACTGGACGAACTGAACCGGTATTTTTCCAGTTATGATTTTGGCGCGCTGTTCCGCAACTATGCCGCTGCCGGAAAGGTAACGGCAACCGGTGAGCAATGGGCGGCGTCCAGTGCGGTTATTACTGCTTATTTGCGCGCATACATCGGGAAGAACACGCCCCTTGAAGACAATGCTTTTTACGCCATGACCGCCGGTATTGACGCCACCGCCCTGGCGGCGCTCAACCTGTTTAATTGATGGGAAAAGGTGGCGCGAGCCAGTTCATAATTCATTATTCCTGATGATATCGTTCAGGAAACTGTTGAAAGGTTTCATCAGGCGGTAATAGCCGGCGGCTTTTTTGACAAAGGAGGCAGCGGTAATTTCCCGGTCGCTCAATTCCACCATGACATAAAAATGTTTTAGTTTCAGGTATTCCGCAGCGGGCGAATTTTTGTCGAAACCGGCGGGAACGCGCGAGAGCGCATCATCGTCGCGCGCGAGGTCAATAAATGTTTGCCGGAACTCCTTTTTGGAAATAATCTTTTTGAAAATATCAAAATCTTCGTCAATAACGCGGCGCACGGCTTTCAAGAGACCGGGCGGAGGCATATAAAGACCGCACGATACAAAACTGTTTCCCGGCTCTACGTGCAGGTAATAGCCCGACAGCGGACTGCGCGTATTTCCTTCGGCATTCAGGATAACCCCGAAATTCTGCTTGTATGGCGACTTGTCGTGCGTAAAGCGCGTGTCGCGGGCAATGCGGAACATGGATTTCCGCACGTCGTAAAACCCCAGCGGGTCGAACCGGTTAATTTCCGCAAGCAATTGCGTGGCGGCGGCTATCACGTTTCCGCGTGCGGCGTCGTATTCCTCGCGGTGCGCATGAAACCATTCGCGGTAATTATGCCGCGCAAGTTTTTTCAGAAATTGTAATGTGGCGGGTTGTATCATCGTCGTAAAAATTAGAAATTCACGGAACAAAGATACAAAAATTTACAGATTGACGCCACTTGCGCTTCGCGCGATAAATGCGCTACGCGCGATAAAAGCCCTGCGGGCGATAAATGCGCTTCGCGCGGTGAACGGCGCACGGCTAACGGTTAGTGCTGGTGCGCCAGCCTAACTCTTAACTCTTAGTTCTTAGTTCTTAACTCTTCCGCCGCGTCAGCCAAATTAGTCACATTAGCACATTAGCCGCTGCCACATCTTCACATCAGCCGCCGCGCCAGCCAATTCTTATTTCCGGCAAGCCCCGAAGGGGCGATATATGCATAACCCCGTGCAAGCCGCAGGCGTAGCGCGGGGTGGATGCCGCCGGGACATCGGAACTGCGTAGCAGTTCAACCCCTCACGGGGTTGCGGTGGCGGATTACCGCTGTTCCCCGAACTGCACTGCGCTTGTGCGGGGTTATTCATGTATAACGCCTTCGGCGTTGCAGGCAAACGGTGAACGGTTAATGCAGGGGCGCACGGCGTGCGCCCTTTTTGTGGCGGGGCGCGGGCTTACGACAATAACGACAACTGCTGCTGCAGGTGGCCGCCATGCAGGCGTCCACGTCTGCAAAAAATTCATAATGCGCTGCCAGGAGCAACGCGGGGTAATTGGGTACTAAAAGTTTTTTCATGATATATGGTTTTTAAGATTATTTAACAAATTTTGGCCAGTGTAAGGCTTACACCGGTCGTATGAAGGTTTAAAATAACCAGACACAGGCATCGTTTGGTCGTATGAAGCTTGCAAATAACCAGACACAGGCATCGTTTGGTCGTATGAAGGTTGCAAGTAACCAAACACAGACATCGTTTGGTCGTATGAAGGTTTAAAATAACCAAACACAGACATCGTTTGGTCGTATGAAGGTTGCAAGTAACCAAACACAGACATCGTTTGGTCGTATGAAGGTTTAAAGTAACCAGACACAGGCATCGTTTGGTCGTATGAAGGTTTAAAATAACCAAACACAGGCATCGTTTGGTCGTATGAAGGTTGCAAGTAACCAAACATAGACATTGTTTGGTCGTATGCAGCTTGCAAGTAACCAAACATAGACATTGTCTGGCTTCCCGA
>JAITKG010000139.1 GCA_031278495.1 Prevotellaceae bacterium
ATCAGCGAACGCTTCAACGCCTATGCCCAACAGGCAAGCGATGCGTTGAACGGCGCCGGTATCCGCGCCGCAGTGGACGACCGCAACGAAACTATCGGTAAAAAAATCCGCGAAAACGAATTGAAACGCATCCCCTACCTGCTAATTGTAGGCGAGAAGGAAGAAGCCGCACAGCAGGTTTCTGTCCGCAGGCAGGGCGAAGGCGACAAAGGCGCAATGAGCATCGAGGAATTTACAAAATTCCTGACGGAAGAAATTGCCAAAGAATTAATGGAATAAACTACAATATTAGGTATGATTGACACCATAAATCATCAGCCCTGCGCCGGTACGATTTTTACTTGTAAGAAAAAAAATTTTGCAGGTTGTAAAAAAAATCGTACTTTCGCGAACTTTTTAAGAATAATGAACCAAAATCTAAACTAAAGTAAGGAGGAAAAAGTTATAGCAACACCGTATAGACCACGTCCGACAACTGCGTCGGGGCATAAAGGCCAACGGCGACAGGATAACAGGAGAAAGGAACAAGACCCGGGGCTTCGTGTCAACCATAATATTAAAGTACGCGAAGTACGATTGGTAGGGGATAATATTCCGAACCATCAGGGGATATATTCCACTGTAGATGCCTTGCGAATGGCTCAAGAACTGGAACTTGATTTGGTCGAAATATCGCCCAATGCAGAACCGCCTGTTTGCAAGATTATAGACTATCAAAAATACCTTTATCTGCAACGCAAGCGGGCAAAGGAGATGAAGGCAAATGCGGCGAAAGTGATTATCAAGGAAGTGCGATTCGGTCCGAACACCGATGAACACGATTATCAGTTCAAACTGAAACATGCGCAAAGTTTCTTGCAGGAAGGCGCAAAAGTAAAAGCTTATGTGTTATTCCGAGGGCGTTCTATCATGTTTTCGGATCAGGGTGAAAAATTGCTATTGCGATTCGCCGTCGATTTGGGAGACTATGGAAAAGCGGAGCAGTTGCCAAAATTGGAAGGAAAAAAGATGATTATGATGATGGCGCCGCTCCCGAAAAAGAAGAATTAAAAAAGAAGCGTTTTAAAAAAAATATTAATATTTAAAGATAATAAAACCATGCCAAAAATTAAAACAAATTCCGGCGCTAAGAAGCGTTTTACGCTCACAGGATCGGGAAAAGTAAAAAGGAAACACGCTTACAAAAGCCATATCCTGACAAAGAAAACGATTAAGCAAAAACGCAACCTGACGCATACCTCCGTCGTATCGCAAGCCGATGAGAAACGGATAAAGGAATTGCTTGTTGCATAACCGTAGAATGTAAATGAATCGTAATTAACAAACACATTTTTATTAATCAGAATGTGCAGCTGTAAGAGTCCTTAACCGGAACGCTGACATTCGCAACAAAAAAAGAATATGCCTCGATCAACAAATGCGGTAGCTTCAAAAGCCCGCCGTAAAAAAATGCTCAAACTAACCAAAGGTAACTTTTTGGCGCGCGCCAACGTATGGACTGTCGCCAAAGGTACGTATGAAAAAGGGTTAACTTACGCATACCGCGATCGGAAAACGAAAAAACGGGTCTTCCGCTCGCTGTGGATTCAACGTATTAATGCCGCTTGCCGTCAGTATGGCCTGACGTATTCGGAGTTTATGGGCAAAGCCAATGCCGCGCACATCGGTCTGAACCGGAAAGCGCTGGCCGACCTCGCCATGAACAACCCGCAAGCGTTTGAAGCGGTAGTAAAGACCGTAAAATAGCGTTTCCAAAATTTTTTCAATGTAGACGGCAGCAGTATGAAAGTATTGCTGCCGCTTGCATATATATAGGTGCCCAAATAATCGAATTTCTGATATGGAAACAAACGCTTTGGTTATTCCTTGTCTCTCGTGCTACTATATCCCCTGTTCTCCATTCAAAAATGGCCGATTCTCAAACTCAAATAACTGCGACTACACAACCTTTCAACCTTCAACCCTGTACCCTGCCGTACCGTATGAAAATATTTTTCTTACCTTTGTAGCCTTAAAATTGTATCAAAGTTATGATAGAAAAGATTCGCGCTATGCGCACCAATAAATGGTTTAAATTTACGGTTATCACCGTTTGTTATCTCCTGTGGGTTATTTGGCTTGACAATTACTGGTGGTTGTTGGGGTTGCCCATTATCTTCGATTTATATATATCGAAAAAGGTCAAATGGGCATTTTGGAAAAAGACTTATAAGAAAGGTGAAAAACGCAATATCCTGCTCGATTGGGTTGATGCTATTATTTTTGCATTGGTGGCCGCCGCTTTCCTGCGTATGTATTTTCTGGAAGCCTACATGATTCCTACATCGTCAATGGAGCGCTCGTTACTTACCGGCGACTACCTTTTTGTTAGTAAATTCGCCTACGGCCCGCGCGTGCCCGAAACTCCACTATCCTTACCGCTGGTGCATAATACGCTACCGCTGCTCAATACCCGGTCGTATGCCGAATGGATTAAATGGGACTACCGCCGATTGGCTGGCTTTGGCTTTATTAAACGCAATGAGGTTGTTGTTTTCGGATTCCCGCATGGCGATACGGTGCTGCTAAAAGCGCCGCAGGAAGATTATTATAAACTAGCGCGTTTCAACGGGCACGAAAATATAGAACGTATGTTAGGACCGATTATTGTACGCCCTACTGATAAAAAAGACAATTATGTAAAACGCTGCGTAGCGGTCTCCGGCGACACTCTTAATATCCGCGACGGAAAAGTATGGGTAAACGGCACGCCGCAAGAGCCTCTCCCCGGCATTCAGTATACGTATACCGTACGCACAAATGGTACATCTATCAACGAATTGACGCTGGCTAAATGGGATATTTCTTACAAGGAAACGGCCTTCGAGCCGGAATTACCCGGCTATCGCAATATGCCGCTGACCGCCCACGCGCTGGAAGAAATAAAGAAACTGCCCAATGTCGTTTCGGTAGTACAGAATAATGACATCTTTCCGCACGACTACCCCGACTCGCCGCTCGCGATTTTCCCGTTTACACCGACTAACGAATGGACACGCGACAATTTCGGCCCCCTCTGGATTCCACAAAAAGGAATAACGACGCCGTTAACCGTAGAAAACCTGCCGCTTTACTGGCGTATTATTAGTGTATATGAGAAGAATACGTTGGAGGTGCGCAACGATACCACCATTTATATTAATGGTCAGCAAGCAGACAGCTATACCTTTAAGATGGATTACTATTTTATGATGGGCGACAACCGCCACAACTCCCTTGATTCGCGTTATTGGGGCTTTGTGCCTGAGGACCACGTCGTCGGCAAGCCGGCCTTTGTTTGGTTTTCGACCGATCGCTACAAAAGTTTTCCGAAAAATATCCGTTGGGGACGCCTATTCAAAGGGATAAAATAATACGCTAATTATTTGAGAACGGGAATGGTTCACGATACTATCGCCGCTATTTCCACGCCTGCCGGTAAAGGCGGCATAGCCGTCATTCGGATCAGTGGCGAGGATGCAGTGGCGATTGTTGCGCACATTTTTACGGCAAAATCGGCGCAACCATTAGCCGAGGTCGCTGCGCGCTGTCAGGTATTCGGCGATATACACGATGAAGAGGGTGAGAAAATAGATGAAGCGTTGGCGACGGTTTTCCATGCTCCTCATTCGTTTACCGGCGAGAATACGGTGGAAATTTCCTGTCACGGCTCGCTGTTTATTCAGCAAAAAATACTTTCGCTGCTGATTGAACGCGGTTGCCGATTAGCCAAACCGGGCGAATTTACTCAACGCGCTTTCCTGAACGGGAAAATGGATTTGTCGCAAGCCGAGGCTGTCGCCGATTTGATTGCTTCGTCGTCGGCTGCCGCCCATCGAGTTGCAATAAGTCAGATGCGAGGCAGTTTCAG
>JAITKG010000014.1 GCA_031278495.1 Prevotellaceae bacterium
TATACGACTGCTTTGCTTTCGGCTTCTGCCGCCTATACGGTAAACGTGAAAAATGCCAACAATTGCGAAAGCAATACGGCAAGCGGGAATATCATGGTAAATTATCCGGGTACGAACGGGCAAGCTGCACATGCAACCTGTGGCTGCGCTACGGGAACAACCAACTGCAGCGGCACATGCAAAACCACCGGAAATTATACCACCGATGACGGCGCATGTACCGGCGCTTGCAATACGGCGTATAGACAGCAGCGCAATGCGTGCGGTACGGTGATAAATGCAAAGTACAGTACCTATACCAACACCAGTTGTAAGACGCCATATTCCTACACCGATGACGGCGAGTGTACAGGAACTTGCAATACGGCTTATGTGCAACAACGCAATGCTTGCGGCACGGTTAACAATGCAAAGTACAGTACCTATACCAACCCCAGTTGTAAGACGCCATATTCCTACCCCAATGACGGCGAATGTACCGGCGTATGCAATAAAGCGTATACGCAACAGCGCGATGCTTGCGGTTCAGTTATAAATGCAACATACAGTACCTATACAGAAAGCTCCTGCGTGGATGGCTGCTCAAATTGCGACCTCTACATCTGGTGGGTGGACTACGATGCGTGTATGTCTGAAACCACATGGGGATCCAGTGCATGCATACTTTATGCTAATAACGGAGGTGATTGTAATTTTACTAGTCTCCCGCCGTATTACAAGTAGTCGAGGATGTGGTTAAGTGGGGCATGAAGGTGATGAGAATGGGATAACTATTTTTATATTAAAGTAAAAATAACCAGAAATTAAAAGTTAGAATAGCGTTTCCATCAAACGCCACCTTCGTTGCGCCGTGTCCCTGTTGGGGTTTTATCGCGCAACCATGAAATAATAAAAATGTTCTCGACATAGGTAAAACAGGGGTAAATAAATATAGCCCCTGTTTCTGCCGTTCAATACGAAACATTACAACGAATATTGAACGGTTAAGGCGCCCAAGGCACCCGAAAAGGAGCTATAATACAGTTCCGGCGTCCAGGCGCCTTTTTGTATTAAGATGACAAAAGTACGAAAAAATAATAACACTATGCAAATAAAATTAAGAGGGGTACAAATCCGGCTGTTTTTACTGCATGCAACAGCGCATTAAAATGCCGCGCTGTGGCTGCATTTGTTGTGGGCGGCGGCGTTGCGGTAAGGTGTAATTTGAATTGCGCCCGCCGGCAAAAAGAATTTTAGCATTTATCATTTATTTAGTATATTTGCATCCTGTTTCCGAAAAATGATAGTAGAACAATTTTCATGAGGTATTTCCTGAATATAATCGCCGGACAAATCATCTTTATTCCGGTATTCCTGTCCTGTATAACGGCGGCTGCCCAGCCGGCGGACAGCGTACAACTCGAAAAACAAACGCCGGCAGATAGCGTGCCATTGCAGGGATCGCCTGTGACGTTTAATTACAACGACCCGCAAACCTACGTCGTTGCCGACGTTACCATTTCCGGCGTAAAATATTATACTACCGAACAGATTCTTTCGCTGGTCGGTTTGTCCGTCGGCGACACGGTGATGATTCCCGGCGACCAGTTGTCGCAAATTGCCCGCAAACTTTGGGCGATGCGTTATTTTTCCGATATTTCAATTACCGCCCCGCGCGTGGCAGGCGACCGGGTGTACCTGAATATCCACCTTGCCGAACGCCCCCGCGTGTCGCAGTGGTCATTCAGCGGCGAGGGCGTTAAGAAAAGCGCGAAGGAAGACCTGGCGGAACGCCTGAAACTGCGGCGCGGCAGCGAATATTCCGAATACGTAATAAATACGTCGATTGACCTGATAAAAAAATATTATGCCGAAAAAGGTTACCTGAACGCCGAAGTCAATGTAATCCAGCAAAACGATACGGTGGTGAATAATGCCATCCGGGTTACTTTTGACATTGACAGGAAAAACAAAGTAAAAATCAAACAAATCGACTTTGAAGGCAATGCCGCACTTTCCGACGGGAAACTGGCGCGGGCGATGAAAAAGACAAAAGCGAATACGTTGCGGAATTTTTTCAGCAGCAAAAAATTTAACGCCGAAGAATTTGAAAACGACAAGGAAAATATTATCACCGCCTATAATGAAAAAGGCTACCGCGATGCGCAAATCCTGGCGGATTCGGTATATACCATCAACGAAAAGCGGCTGGGCATCAAGCTGACGGTGGATGAAGGGAAACAATATTATTTCAGGAATATCACATGGGTGGGCAATACCAAATTGCCGTCGGAAATATTGGACAACATTTTAGGCATTGAAAAAGGCGACGTGTACGACCGCGTGTTGCTGGAGAAAAAACTGAACAGCGATCAGGCTTCCGTGAGCACGTGGTATTCCGATAACGGATACCTGTTTTTTCAGGTTGACCCCGTAGAAGTAGCGGTAGACGGCGATTCGATAGACTTTGAAATGCGGATATACGAAGGCGAACAGGCAATATTCAAACGGATAAATATCACGGGCAATATAAAAACCAATGAACGGGTCGTTCGCCGCGAACTGTACACCAAGCCGGGTTACCTGTGGAGCCGTACGGCATTTGAACGCTCCCTGCGCGAACTGGCTTCGGGCGGAAACTTTGAACCGGAGAAAATAATGTCGCCGGAAGGATTCCGGGTCGTGCCCAACCCGCAGGACAACACGGTTGACCTCTCTTATATCCTGACGGAAAAAGCCAACGACCAGCTGGAACTCTCCGGCGGTTGGGGCGGGAACACATTCGTAGGCACTGTAGGCGTACGGTTCACGAATTTTTCGATTCGCCGCTTCTTTAAGAAAAACGCCTGGCGTCCGGTGCCGTCGGGCGACGCGCAAACGCTGGCATTGCGCCTGCAAATACAGGGAACGTATTATACCGCGTTTTCCGTGCAATTCGTAGAGCCCTGGCTGGGCGGCAAAAAACCAACCTCCCTGTCGCTGACGGCTTATTTTACGCGGGAAACGAACGCTTCCTATTATTTCCAAACCGTCGACCAGTGGATGGAAACACTCGGTCTGTCGGCAGGCATCGGCACCCGCCTGCAATGGCCGGATTCGTATTTCCAACTTTACAATGAATTGAGTTTCCAACGCTATCGCTTGTACAACTGGCCGGAAAGTTATTATGGCTTCTCGGATGGCTTGTCGCATAATATTAACTACCGCATTGTATTCAGCCGCAATTCTACCGACCAGCCGTTTTATCCGCGCAAGGGTTCGGAGTTTTCACTGGGTTTGCAGATCACGCCGCCCTATTCGCTGTTCCGCGGTAATGTGGATTACAGCGCCATGTCGGCAGGGGAAAAATATAAATGGATAGAATACCACAAGTGGACGTTCAAAGGCGCATTGTACACGCAGCTTGTCGGCGACCTGGTGATGTTTGCGCGGGTGCAGTTCGGCTATCTTGGCTTCTTCAAACGGAGTTTGGGTTACTCGCCGTTTGAAGGCTTTATACTTGGCGGCGACGGCATGTCGGGCTACAACCGCTATGGACAGGAAAATATCGCCCTGCGCGGCTACGCCAATTCGTCCATCACGCCATTGGTAAACGGCGCATACGCCGGCCACGTGTATGACAAGTTTACGCTGGAATTGCGGCATCCCGTTATTATGGAACAGCAGGCTTCTATTTATGCCTGCCTGTTTCTCGAAGGCGGCAACGCATGGTCGGATATAAAGCAATTTAATCCGTTTGCTATTAAACGCGCTGCCGGCGTAGGCGTCAAAGTAATGTTGCCGATTGTCGGTATACTCGGCATCGACTGGGGCTATGGTTTCGACACGGTTGTCGGCAACTCCGAAGCCAATGGCAGTAACTTTGCCTTTACTTTCGGCATGCAGTTTTAGTTAAAGAAACACTATAAAAATATACTATTATGAAACGCATTTTACTACTCGTAGCTTTTGCCGGCGTGGCACTGTCCGCAATAGCGCAAAACACCAATAAAGTGGGATACGTCAGCACGGAATATATTTTAAAGAAAATTCCTGCTTACAAAACGGCGCAAGACCAGTTAGACAAACTTTCCCAGCAATACGAAAAAGAAATTGAAACACGGTATGCCAGTTTGGAAGAACTCTACAAAAAATACCAAGCCGATAAGGTATTGCTGACCGACGATATGAAACAACGCCGCGAAAATGAAATTATCACCAAAGAAAAAGAAACAAAAGACCTGCAACGCCAATATTTCGGGCAGGACGGCACGTTGGACAAAAAGAAAACAGAATTGCTCAATCCCATTATCGAGCAAATAAAAAATGCAGTGAAAGAAGTAGCCACGCAAGACGGCTATGCTGTTATCATCGACATTACCTCCAATCCTTCCGTGCTGTATACCGCCCCGCGCTTCGACCTGAGCGATAAGGTGCTGGGGAAGCTGGGCTATAAGTAAAGCCGTATACTTGCATCTCTTAAAATCGTTAGTCCGCCTTCCAGCCTTGCGCGGTCAATGCTACTGCCTGGTTGTCGGGCGTAAGGAGGTATGCGCCTTCGGATGCATCGCACAAGTGCCCGATAACGTCCACGTCCGGCAGTTCCTTGCAGATAGTGTCATACAGCGAAACCGGCACGGTGAACAGCAGTTCGTAATCGTCGCCGCCGTGCAGGGCGGCAGTAACTGCGTCAATGTGTATTTCATCTGCAAACCGGAACGTTTCCGACGAAATGGGCAGGCGTTCCAAATAAATGCGCACGCCGCACTTCGATTGCCTGCACAGGTGCAGCGCATCCGACGCCAGCCCGTTGCTCACGTCAATCATTGACGTGGGGACAATATGCTGCTGCGCCAGCGCAGCAATAATATCTTTTCGCGCTTCGGGTTTTAAGTGGCGTTGCAAAATATAATCGAAGCCTTCGAGTTGGGGCTGTTTCTGCGGGTTTCCATCAAACACGCGCTTTTCGCGTTCGAGCAGTTGCAAGCCCATGTAAGCCGCGCCCAAGTCGCCGGTAAGGCACAGCAGGTCGGTTTTTTTCCCGCCGGAACGGTACGTCAGTTTTTCTTTCGGCGCTTCGCCGATAGCGGTAATGTGCAACGCCAAGCCGGTTAAAGAAGTAGTCGTATCGCCGCCTGCCAGTTCCAGCCCGTAGCGTTCACAGGCAATTTTCACGCCGGCGTACAGTTCTTCGACGTCTTCCACAAAAAAGCGTTTGGACAAACCAATGGAAAGCAAGATTTGGCGCGGCGTTGCGTTCATTGCATAAATATCGCTGACGCCAGCCGTAACCAATTTATAGCCGAGATGTTTCAGCGGCGTGTAGGTTAAATCGAAATGGACGCCTTCCAAAAATAATTCGGCAGACACTACTGTTTCCGCATTTTCGTAGCGGATAACCGCCGCATCGTCGCCAATGCCTTTCACGGTGGAAGGTTGTTTGAGTTCAACGATTTCTGCCAGCCGGTCAATCAACCGGAATTTGCCAAGCGCGGTAATAGCCGTTTTTTCGGATGCGTTCATTATACAAATTTTTTACAAAAATAGCTTAAATTTTCGTATCTTTGTCGCTCCTGAAATAAAAATAATATGTGGCTACATTTGGATATTCAAGAGATATTGACAGCATTCATGGTGCTTTTCGCGGTAATAGACGTTACCGGTTCTATTCCGATTTTTGTTAATTTATCCGGTTCGGGGAAAAAAATTCATGCCGGACGTGCAGCGTCCCTTTCACTGGCGCTGGTGGTTCTGTTCCTTTTTGCAGGCGAGGGAGTGCTAAAATTATTCAGTACGGATATTGCTTCGTTTGCCGTCGCCGGCTCGTTGATACTTTTTACCCTTGCGATAGAAATGACGCTTGACGTCGAACTGTTCCGCAACACCGCACCGGCAGGATATACGACGTTTATCCCGATAGTATTCCCGTTAGTGGCGGGTCCCGGCACTTTAACCACTACCCTGTCGCTGCGGGCGGAATGCCACACCGCCAACATTATTATTGCCATTGCCATGAATATGGCTATCCTCTATTTCGTGTTGAAAAAAACGTATCTCGTGGAAAGGATTATCGGCAAAGGCGGTATTTATGTGTTGCGGAAATTTTTTGGAATTATTTTAATCGCCATGTCTGTACGGCTGTTTGTGTCCAACATCCGCGTACTACTTGGTTAAGTTAACATTCAGCGCGCCGGCGCCGGAATCAGAAATTAAAAATCAGTTATGGACTGGCTTAATAACCTTTTGTGGAATGATGGCGTAGCGCATACGATATTGCTGCTTGCGCTGGTAATTACGGCAGGTATCCTGCTCGGGAAAATAAAAATAGGCGGCGTTTCGTTAGGCATCACCTTTATATTGTTTGCGGGCATCGCCATGAGCCATTTCGGTTTCCGCGCCGACCATCATGTGCTGCATTTCGTCAAGGAATTCGGATTGATTCTTTTCATTTATGCCGTAGGCTTACAAGTGGGACCGGGCTTTTTTTCTTCTTTCAAAAAAGGAGGATTAACGTTGAATTTATTAGCCGCCGGCATTGTATTTTCCGGCGTGGGTATTACGGTTCTCTTGCATTTCACCGGCGGCGTTCCCATGCCGGCTATGGTGGGCGTGTTATCGGGCGCCGTAACCAATACACCCGGATTAGGCGCAGCGCAGGAAGCTTACATCGGCGTAACCGGCGCAGAAGATCCGTCTATTGCGCTGGGGTATGCGGTAGCTTATCCGTTGGGCGTTGTCGGGATTATTCTTTCGATGACGCTGCTGCGTTATGTTTTCCGCATCAACCTGCCGAAAGAAAACGAGCGGCTGGCGGCGACGGAAACAGATAACAAAAACGCCGTATGCCTGCTCTCGCTGGAAGTGAAGAATCCCGCCCTTTTCGGCAAGGATATAAAAACCATTCTGGAATTGATCAACCGGAAAATAGTCATTTCGCGCGTATGCCATGCCGACGGGAAAATAGAACTGGCCTCGTCGAAAAGCATCCTTCACGAGGACGACAGGGTACTCGTGATTACTACCCCGCGCGACCGCGACGCTGTAGCCAGCTTCATCGGGCGGGCGATTGAGATGAGCAACGAGCAATGGAATAAGCTGAGTTCGGATTTTGTGTCGCGGCGGATATTGGTTACCCTGTCCGAAGTATCGGGAAAAACGCTCGCGCAACTCAATTTGCGCAACCGCTTCGGCGTAAACATCACCCGCGTCAACCGGGCGGGCATTGACTTGATTGCACGTCCGACGCTGGCATTGCAGATGGGCGACCGCGTGATGGTCGTCGGGACGCTGGAGGCTATCGCCGGCGTGGAAAAAGTATTGGGTAACCAACTGAAACGCCTCCGCGAACCCAATTTGGTACCGATATTTACCGGCATCTTTTTAGGCGTACTGTTAGGCAGTATTCCGTTTACTTTCCCCGGCATTCCGCAACCTGTAAAGCTTGGTTTGGCAGGCGGACCGTTGGTTATAGCCATCCTGATAAGCGTGTTCGGTCCCAAACTTAAACTGGTTACTTACGCTACCATGAGCGCCAACCTGATGCTGCGCGAAGTGGGCATCTGTTTATTCCTTGCCTGCGTAGGACTGGAAGCCGGCGAACAATTTGTGGAAACCATCCGGCACGGCGGCTTGCTGTGGGTCGGATTGGGCGTTATCATTACCATCGTTCCCCTCCTCGTATTCGGCGTTATCGGGAAAAAATGGTGTAAACTGAATTATTTTTCACTCATGGGTTTGCTTGCCGGAAGCACTACCGACCCGCCCGCACTCTCGTATGCCGTAGCCACTGCCGGTCATGATACGCCTTCAATAAGCTATGCTTCGGTTTATCCGCTTACCATGTTTTTGCGGGTGCTGTCGGCGCAATTGCTGATACTGTTTTTTGTATAGTTGTAAAAGCGTAAAGCAACGCCTTCTTTTTCCTGCCGCAAGCGGCTTTATCCATTTTATCCGGCTGCGTAGCAGTTTCACCTATTGTTTTATTGCCAGATTGTCGAAACAGAAGTAAGCGGGGGTCTTCATGCCATATTCTCCGACATCATTGCTCTGCAGGTTGAACTTAATCTCTGCCACACTGCCCAGCGGCGACAGGTCTACTTTTGTCCATTCCGTAATGACGCCGGGCGAAGAAGCCGTGCGGAAGTCGGCTAAATAAAATTCTACTGTGCCGGTAGAAACGCCGCTCTTATTAACCCCTTCGATAACCAGCTTAAACCAGTCTTTGTCGTCGCGGTTGAAAACCTTAGCGCCAAACGCATCGCCGTTCTTCATAGACAACGCGGCATAGGTAGTGTTGGTTACGTAGAAATGGTCGAACACACATTCCTTGTCCGTGCCTTTCTTCCCGTTCAGGAAAGAAACGCTGCTGTTCCCATAGCTGACGGCAAAGGTGTTGCTGCCATCGTAACCGCCCTTGCCGGTTGTGACGTCGCGGTAATAGACGCTGCACTGGTTGGTGTAGCCGGCGGTGGTTGTGTCGTTCCACTGCGAGATAGCGACGCCGCCATTATAGAAAGTGGGGACGTCAGAATAATCACCCGTCTCGTTAATCATCATATACAAGCCGCTGCCCGTGTCGCTGTAGCCCAGATACTGGTTTTCATGACCGCTGTACAGGTTCGCGCCATACGCAGTAGGCCCGGCAAGGTAACTTGGGTCTACATTCTCAAAGGTGATGACATAAGGAGCAGGGTTGTCGTCGATGTTGTCATCCTTTGTGCAACCTGTAAAAGTTAGCATGGCTACTGCCGGTAATACCATAAAGGTGGTTTTACACCTGTCGAAAAATTTGTTTGTTTTCTTCATGTTATTTAATTTATTGTTTGTTTTAGTTCTTATTTCTTAACTTTTAGTTCCTAACTGGAAGCAGCGCCGGAAACCGTCGTGCGCTCCATTCAAAAATACCGAACAGCAGGGCGGTATAGACGAGGTCGCCGGCGAGGGTGTTTTGGAAGAAGGGCAGGCCGGCTGCGTAGCACGTCCACAGGCCGCCGGCCGTGTGCGGGTACATGCCCGACGAGCA
>JAITKG010000017.1 GCA_031278495.1 Prevotellaceae bacterium
ATCTGTCCAAACTCCAACAGGAAACCGTCGTGCCCGTAGGCAGAGGAAATAATTTCCAGCTTTGCATTTGGAATATGTTTTGTCATATATTGCATTTCGCTCACGGGAAACAGCACATCGCTGTCAATGGCGATGCAGAGCGTATTTGCTTTTATCGTAGATAAGGCTTTTTCGACGCCGCCGCGCCCGCGCCCCACATTATGCGTATCAAGGCTCAACGTGAGGTAATAATAAGCGTAGGCATTAAAGCGCGCCGATAATTTCTTGCCCTGATGCCGCTGGTAACTGCAAGCGCGTTGCGCCAACAGGCAATTGTCGTCCGCTTCGGCTTGCGACAGACCGTAGCCGGCATAGGAACGGTACGACAGTAAGGCGATAGAACGCGCGCATTCCAGTCCTTTTTCCCCGCCGGCAATGCTCTTTTGCGCTTCAAAAGTAGCGTCGGCTTTCAGCGCCATGCGTTGCGATTCATTGAACGCCGTACCCCACGGGCTGATGCGGGCATTGCAGGCAATAAGGCAAATATTCCGGATTAACGACGGATGCGAAATCGCCCACTCAGCCACTTGAAACCCGCCGCTTGAACCGCCAATAGCAAGGTCTATGCGGTCAATACCGAGATGCGCCCGCAGCAGTTCATGCGCCGCAATCATATCCCTGATAGAAATCAACGGGAAGTCGAGCAGGTACGGCTTCCCGTCGGCAGGACGAAGGGATTGCGCGCCTGTGCTTCCGTAACACGAACAAAGGATATTGGCGCAAATGATAAAGTATTTTTCCGTATCGAAATATTTTCCTGCGCCCACCAGCGTACCCCACCATTCTTCAGGGTTGGAGTTGGCGGTGAGGGCGTGGCAAATCCAAATCACTTTTTTACCGGCGGCGTTTTCGCTGCTTGTGTGGTAGCAGATTTCTATCTCCGGCAGCACGCCGCCGTTTTCTAACGGAAAAGGTTGATTGTATTTATACAGGCGTTGCGTCATGGGTTTTAATGTGCGTAGTTTTTTAATGTACTAATGTGCATAATAGATTGTGGCGTTAGCGCTCTTCACTTTTAGTTTGTAATTTATGATTGGCTCTTGCATCTTAACGATGCATTCGCATGACCATCCGGATGGACGGCGAAGGATAAATAATATGAATGGTCAGTAAATTCACGGGCGCAAAGATAAAACATTACAGCGAAATTTCAAAAAAAATTATTGCGGGCATGTATTGGGTACTTAAATCTGCCCGCAGGTGGCGTATCGCGCCATTCATCAAAATTCACAAATAAATAGTATATTTGCAGGGAAAATTCTATGATTGTTCCGAATCCATAAAAAGAAGTGCAGTATATGGACGTTGCTCAAAAAATACTTGTCGAAGAATACATCGTACCTACCTACCATGTGGATTTTGACCGGAAAATAACAGCTCCGAACCTCTTGTTATTATTGCAGGAAGCCGCATGGAAACACGCCAACCAACACGGCTTCGGCTATAGCCATTTGCAGGAAAAAGGTTTTTTCTGGGTGTTGGCGAAACTAAAATTGGTTATGTACGGCTATCCGCAGTGGCGGGACACACTGCGCGTCGAAACATGGGGAAAAGCGCCGGAGTTGCTTACGGCTTTCCGCGACTTTGAAGGATTCGGCGAACAAGGCAATAAACTTTTTGCCGCCACTTCGGCATGGCATATTTTGAGTATATCCGGCAACCGCCCGCAATCAATGGAACTTTTCAAAAACGCTTTCCCCATAGCCGAAGGAAGACATGCTGTCGAAGAAAAACCCGCTAAAATCCCCGCCGCTAAAAATCCGCGACAATCCTTGCCCGCCGCCGTGCTTCCAAGCGACATTGACATGAACCGGCATGTGAATAATACGCGTTATGTGCAATGGATATTAGACCACTTCGATTTTGAATTTTTGCAGCAACACCTGTTGAAAGAAATGGAAATAAATTTCCTCTCGCAGGCAAAAATGGGCGATAGCTATGTAATCACTACCGGCGCGCCGTCTAACAACGAATTTATTTCATCGGTATTGCGCGACGACGACCACACGGAACTGGCGCGGGTGCGCACACTGTGGACGAAGCGTGAAAAGTAAAGCGTAACGCGCTCCGGCGCAAGCCTGCCTCCTGCCACAATTACGCCTTTATCAAACGTGTTATTTGCAACGCAAGGTCGGTGAAAAGAATTTTGGCATTGCCGTTTTGCGCAAGGTGCGCAATAGCTATATTAAAGGCGTTATAAATATTCGCCACATTGCGCTCGTTAACAAACGGCGCGATATTTTTGGCAAACATTTCTTCTTCGCCCAACAAATAAACGACGTCGCCGGCTTGCTTGTTGAGCGTAAAGCTTTCGCGTATTAACCGCTCGGCGTATATCAAGAAAGATTTTTGTTGTTCGCGTCCCCACTTTGCAGCGTCTTCTGCCCAATTCATCAAAGCCAATCCATTGGCGGCATAGGCGGTGCGCATCAAGGTAGCGAAACGTTCAAAATGTTCGTCGGTTTCCTTTTCGCTTTGTACGAGGCGCAATGCTTCGCTATAACTGCCGGCGGCGGCGCGCGCCAGTTTGCGGGCGTGCGCTTCCGGCAAAGAGAATTGTTCCTGCAACTTTTTCGCCAACGCGTCTTCTTCTATCGGCGGCAGGCGCACCTGCTGTGTGCGCGACCGGATAGTAGCGATGATGCGCATAATATCTTCGCTTACTAAAAAGAATAAAGTCTTGTCGGGCGGTTCTTCTATAAGTTTTAACAGACGGTTGGCGGCTTGCACATTCATGCGTTCGGGCAGCCAAATGATCATTATCTTGTATTCGGCTTCAAACGGTTTATAGTTTATTTTTTCAATAATCCGCGAGGCTTCATGCACGCTGATATTGCCTTGCTTGTTTTCTGTTCCGAGCATTTTGTACCATTCCTGCTCCGTGAGGTAGGGATTGCCGGACAAGGCTTCGCGCCATTGCGCTAAAAAATGTTCGGTAACCGGTTTTTTGTCGGACGTAATTTCTTTGGTGCTGTTCACCGGCACAGCAAAATGCACATCGGGATGAATCAGTTTTTGCATTTTATTGCATGCCGGGCATACGCCGCAAGCGTCCTCTTCCGTGCGGTTAGGGCAGTGGATATATTGCGCCAGCGCCAATGCTAAAGGCAATGCGCCGCATCCTTCGCCGCCCCAGAAGAGTTGCGTATGCGCTATGCGCCCTTCCCGTACGGTTTGCGTCAATTGCCGCTTTAACTCGATTTGTCCTATAACGGATTGGAACAGCATGGCAGGTAATAGGTACGCGGTTACGCAGGCAAGGGATTAAAAATTTTCTGCCAACAGTTCGTAATGCGCCATCGGATGTGCGCACAGCGGGCATTTTTCCGGTGCGCCGGGACCTTCGTGGACATAACCGCACTCGCGGCAGTGCCATTTCTGTGTTTCGGGACGCTTGAAGACCTGTTGTGTTTCCACATTCTTCAGCAATTTGCGGTAGCGTTCTTCGTGGCGTTTTTCCACAGTGCTTATCAATTTGAATTTGGTGGCTACATTCGGGAAGCCTTCTTCCTGCGCTATTTTGGCAAATTCGCTGTAGAGTTCCGCCCATTCTTCGTACTCGCCTTCGGCGGCGGACAACAGGTTTTCGGCGGTCGTGCCTACTTTTCCGGCGGGATAGGTGGCGGTGATTTCTACCGCGCCCCCTTCCAGTAACCTGAAAAATTCGGTAGCATGGCGTTTTTCTTCATTCGCCGTTTCTTCAAACAGGGCGGCTATCTGTTCATACCCGTCTTTTTTTGCCTGCTTGGCAAACAGTTGATAGCGCATGCGCGCCTGCGATTCACCGGCAAATGATTTGAGTAAATTTTGCTCGGTACGTGTTCCTTTAATGGATTTTTCCATAATAAAATGTTTAAAAGTTAATGTAAAGTATAAAACCTAATTTACAACATGTTTTTCGTGATCATTGATAGACAGGACGCGATACCGTTGTAAATGGTATTTCCCGTTTTTTTCATACGCGCCGGTTTGTTGGATGGCATATTCAGCGCCACATTTCGGGCAATGCGCCGTGAAGCGGTCTTCCGACAGGGTAAGCGCAGACGTTTCTACCTGTATATTCCGCGTGCAAGTAGCGTCGTAAGCGCGGAAATCGTCCCCCGACAACCGGACTAAAATTATTCCATGCAGGTTGTACCCTGCCTCCCGTTCCTTTACTTTGATAGCATTCGGGTAAACATCCCGTAACTGCGTGTAGGGCGGATAAGATAAATCAAACCGGAAATCCACATGCACGTCAGGCAGTAAATCCTCGTATTCTTCAACACCGCAAGTAATGCCGGTCAGCATGCAGGTTAAAAGGAAAAATATTTTTCGTATCTTTGTCAAGCGTATGAAGTTTTGTGCAAAGATAATAATTTTTCTTGTTTTGTTTTCTGGATGCGCTTCCTCCCGCCAACGCGTGGGAAAATCACCGGAAGAAGTTCGTAAAATAAATAACCGGCGGGAATTGCGATCAACCCAAAACGCACGCCAGCAACGGGCAGAAGATGCAAAAGCAGCGGTGGAAGCGCGGCAAAAAAAATTAGAAGACCTGATGCCGGAAGTGAAGGAACAAAAGAAAATAGAAGAAAAAAGAGCGGAAAAGGCACGGAAAAAAGGAAAAGAACGTCACCTGAAATGGCAAAGCAAAGAGACAAAAAAACGAATGAAAAAAAGTAAAAAAGAAGCCGAAAAAAACAACAAGTGAACAAAGGATTAAGCGTTAAGAATGGGCGTTAGCCTTATCAGCGCACCCAATAATTACACATTAAATAATTATCACATTAGCTAAAAAATGGAATCATTAGTACCTGTTCTTATAGCCATTGCCTTTTTCGTTTTGCAGGCGATAGCTGCTGCTAACAAGAAAAAGGAAGCTGCCCGGCGGCAGATGCAAAGGCATGAACAGCCGCCTGTTTATGCGCCACAACCGGCAGCGCCGCCGCAGAAAAGCCCGTTTGAGCAATTGCTGGAAGCCATGAGGGAGCAGGGCGTCATCGGCGATATAGAAGAGGAAGCAATAGAAGAAACCGCCGTAGAAATACCGAAAGAACCGGAAAAGGCGCTTTATCCGGCGTACCGGCGGATAGCCCTTGAAGAAACGCCCCAGCCGGCGGCAAGTAGCGCCACTCTAACGCCAGCCGTTGCAACTATACTGATGGACGAAGAAGAGGCAAACGCTTTTGCCGAACCGCAAAAGCAGGAATGCCGGTTTTTCTCCGAACCATTCGACGCTGGGAAAGCCATTGTCTACAGCGAAATCATGCGCCCCAAATTTAGCGAATAACCCTTCAACGGCGAATCAACGTTAAACACAGATTAAAATGAATTCCGCAGATTAAAAAATGTTGTGTTGTCGGGAAAATCTGTGGAAAAAATCCGTAAATCCGTCCATCTGTAAGTCCGTCATCCCCGTTTGCCATTATGGGAAATTGTTTGTATTTTTGTATTAACAAGCTAAAAGAAATTAACCATATATTATAGTATGAAAAAAGTACACAATTTTAACGCAGGACCCTGCGTTCTTCCATCGCCGGCAATAGCAGCCGGCATTGATTCATTAAAAGATTTTAGAGGCAGCGGCATGTCGGTTGTTGAAATTTCGCACCGCAGCAAAGACTGGGAAGCCGTAATGAACGAAACGGAAACCCTGTGGCGCGAACTGCTGGACATTCCCGGCAATTACAAAGTCCTCTTCCTTGCCGGCGGCGCCAGCCTGCAATTCCTGATGGTTCCCTTTAACCTGCTGGAGAAAAAAGCGGCTTACCTCGAAACGGGGATCTGGGCGAAGAAAGCGTTTAAGGAAGCGCAAATACTCGGCGGCGACAAGGCGGTGAAGGTGGCTTCGTCTGCCGACAGGAATTATACTTATGTCCCGAAAGGCTATACCATCCCCGCCGACGCCGATTATTTCCATATCACTACCAACAACACGATTTACGGGACGGAAATCCATACCGACCTCAATAGCCCCGTGCCGCTGGTGGCGGACATGTCGTCCGACGTCATGAGCCGGCCGGTGGACGTAACAAAGTACGGGCTGATTTACGGCGGCGCACAAAAGAACGTAGGCACGGCAGGCGTGGCGTTTATTATCGTGCGCGAAGATATTTTGGGCAAAGTAACCCGCCCGTTCCCAACGATACTTGATTACCGCACACACATCCAAAACGGCTCGATGTTCAATACGCCGCCGGTATTCCCGATTTTGATTATGAACGAAACGCTGAAATGGGTGAAAGCGCAGGGCGGCGTGCCGGGCGTCTATAAAAAGAATGTGGAAAAAGCGGCGGCGCTGTACAACGAAATCGACCGCAATCCCCTGTTCACCGGCACAGCAGAGAAAGCCGACCGTTCGTTGATGAACATTTGCTTCGTGATGAATAAGGGATACGAAAGCAAGGAAGAGGCATTCCTGAACTATGCCAAAGAATGCGGCATGGTTGGCATCAAGGGGCATCGCTCTGTCGGCGGCTTCCGCGCTTCGGTTTACAATGCCTGCCCGAAAGAAAGCGTTGAAGCGCTGGTGCAATGTATGCAGGAATTCGAGAAAAATAATAAATAATGAATAACGAATAATGAACAACGAACATAAAAACACGATGGAACCTGCTACCCCCTTTGGGAGCAAGAAGGCTTGTATATTAGTAGCAACAGGGAAGCCGTTCGCAAAAACCGCTGTGGACGGCATACGCAAGATAATAGAAGAAGCCGGCGGGGAATTGCAACTGCTCGAAAAATATACCGGCGACGATGCGCTCTGCCAAGCCGTGACGGATGCCGACGGGCTGATTGTGCGTTCCGACAAGGTAACGAAAGAGGTCATTGCAGCTGCCGGAAAATTGAAGATTGTAGTACGTGCCGGCGCGGGATACGACAACCTCGATCTGGCTGCCTGCACGGCGCGCGGCATCGTGGCGATGAATACGCCCGGGCAAAATTCCAATGCCGTAGCGGAATTAGCCATCGGGATGATGATATATATGGCGCGCAACGCCTTTCAACCGGGAACAGGGTCGGAATTGAAAGGGAAAAAGTTGGGCATCCATGCTTATGGAAATGTGGGGCGCATAGTAGCCGCTATCGGCAAGGGGTTCGGGATGGAAGTGTATGCTTTTGATCCATTCGTACCCCAAGTCGCGATAGAAAAGGACGGCGTGAAAGTTTGCGCCACCGCAGAGGAGTTGTACAGCCAATGCCAGTATGTGTCGTTGCATATTCCTTCCACCGGGCAGACGAAACAGTCAATCGGCTATGCTTTGCTGGCGGCGTTGCCGGAAGGCGGTTGCCTCGTGAACACCGCACGCAAAGAGGTCATCAACGAAGCGGAATTACTGCGTGCACTGGATGAACGCGCCGATTTAAAATATGTGTCGGACATAGCGCCGGATAATCACGCCGTATTGCAGGAAAAATTCGGCGCGCGTTATTTTTCCACTCCTAAAAAAATGGGCGCGGAAACCGCCGAAGCCAACATCAATGCAGGCATCGCCGCCGCCCGCCAAATAGTAAACTTTTTCAAATACGGAGACCGCACCTTTCAGGTGAATTAAAAATTAAGAATTAGGAATTAAGAATTGGCTGACGCCGTCGTCTCATAATTCATAACCTTTACCCTAACTAAAAATGGTAAAAATAAAACCCTTTGCGGCATTGCGTCCGCCAAAAGAAATAGCAAAAGAAGTAGCTTCGCGCCCGTATGACGTGCTTAATTCGCAAGAAGCAAAAGCCGAAGCAGGAGAAAAATCCTTGCTGCATATCATTAAACCCGAAATTGATTTCGACCCGGTTATCGACGAACATTCGCCGCAGGCTTACGATAAAGCGGTAGAAAATTTCCAAATATGGCAAACGCGCGGCTGGCTGCGGCAGGACGCTAAAGAAATGTACTACATCTATGCGCAAACAATGGACTGCCGTACGCAATATGGACTGGTCGCCGCCGCCAGCGTGGACGACTACCTCGAAGGCCGCATCAAAAAACACGAATTAACGCGCAAGGACAAGGAAGAAGACCGCATGATACACGTGCGCATACAGGACGCCAACATCGAGCCGGTGTTCTTTGCCTATCCCGACGTACCGGAAATGAACGATATCGTGAAGCAAATAACAAACGTCCAAACGCCGGAATATGACTTTGTGTCGGACGACGGCTTTGGGCACCGCTTCTGGGTGATTGGCGACGAAGCGTTGATCCGGCGTATCACCGGGATTTTTGCGGCTATCCCGGCAATGTATGTAGCCGACGGGCATCATCGCTCAGCGGCGGCGGCGGCGGTGGGGCAGGAAAAACGCAATGCCAACCCGGAGCATACGGGCAATGAAGAATACAATTATTTCATGGCGGTGATTTTCCCCGAAAGCCATTTGAAGATTATTGATTACAACCGCGTGGTAAAAGATTTGAATGGCTTATCGCCTGCGCAGTTCCTCGAAAAGTTACGCGCATCGTTTGATATAACGGAAAAGGGCGGGGCAGTGTACCGTCCTTCGGGGCTGCACAACTTCTCGATGTACCTCGCCGGGCAGTGGTATTCGCTGGCGGCGAAAGAAGGCGCGTACGACGACCATGACCCCATCGGGACGCTGGATGTAACGGCGCTCTCAAGAGAAGTATTTGACAAAATCCTGCAACTGGGCGACCTGCGCACATCCAAGCGGATTGACTTTGTGGGCGGCATACGCGGACTCGGCGAATTGCAAAAGCGCGTAGACAGCGGCGAAATGGCGGCTGCCTTTGCGCTCTATCCCGTATCCATGCGGCAACTCATCACTATTGCCGACACCGGTAATATCATGCCGCCAAAGACCACGTGGTTTGAACCCAAACTCCGCAGCGGCCTGGCAATTCACAAACTTTCGTAACGCTTTCCGTATTTATTGCAGGG
>JAITKG010000066.1 GCA_031278495.1 Prevotellaceae bacterium
GCCGTACAGCCGGTCGACAGCCTAAACCGTGCAAACGGTGATAACCGGACGACCGACAACGCCGAAAATCAAGGATTGCAACAACGAGCGGGCAGCGGCGAACGCGATGAACGCGGCAACAGAAACGCCGTACAGCCACCGGCAGACAACAACAATACCGAAACGGCAACACCGGCGGCAGGAAGAAGTGTGCGTCAGCCGAGTTCGGCTTTTGCGAATATTAACGTCAGCCCGCAGGCAAAACGGTATATCCATATCGCATCCCTTCTCCTGATTTTCGGGTCGTATTTATACCTCCGGCTAAGAAAGGCAAAACGGTAATTAGTGATTAGTGCCGCAGTAAATTCACCATGTGAGCCTGTCGCTGACGGGCGACTACAACGCCTGCTCCACTAACCGGTCAAAGTCGGACACGTAGTCTTTGTCCTGAATAATACGGTACTTTTCAAATTCGCTTTCGGCAAAAGTTTTGGCTATTTCGTGCGTTATCGTGCCAATGCCGTTGCCAATTACTTCATCATTCAGCTTCAGAAAAACGTCCAGCTTTGTTTTCCAGTCTTCCATTGTCATCGGAATGTATTTTCGCGCCTGGCGATGTGCATAGTCGAGATACATGGTGACAATTTCGTTGAGTTCCGACAGTTCAAGTTTCGAGAGGTAATTTTTGGCAATGCTTACATCCGTTTTTATGATTTTACCATGCGGTGCATTTTTCCAGCTCGTCAAACCCATCTTTTCTTTTCGGGCATCGGCACGCTTCATGATCAATTCGGCTGCAGTATGCTGATGAATGGCAAAATGCAATTTGTTTTGTACTGTTGCGAAAAAGTCTTTTGTTGTTTGATTGTTTGCGTCATAATCCACTGCCGTTGCGTAAATATCGGTAATTTTCTGATAAAATTTTCGTTCACTTGCGCGGATCTCCTGAATTTCGGCAACCAACTCATCGAAATATTGTTTTGAAAACACCTGGTCGTTAATCAGGCGATTTTTATCCAGCACATATCCTTTTTTCGAAAATTCGCTCAACACTGTTGTCGCCCACTTGCGAAATTCGATAGCCCGCCCGGAATCGGCACGGTATCCAACGGCAATAATCGCTTCCAAGCTGTAAAATTTCACTTGATACTGCTTTCCGTCAGCGGCAGTATGCCGGAATTTCCGGCATACTGAACTTTCGCACTGCTCACCATCAGCAAAAATATTCCTCAAATGCTCCTGAATAGTACGTCGATCTTTTTGGAAAAGTTCCGCCATTGCTTCAGCCCTTAGCCACACGTTTTCACCTTCCACCCGCACAGCGATACCGTCCTCGCCGTTTTGACGGGTAAATATCAGAAAATCGGCGGTCGAGTTCCGGATTTGCTGTGGCTTTCCTATTTTGCCTTTTTCATTCATACATACAAAAATTTTAACAAAATTACACAATATTATTCAACCTGAATGCCATTGCGGGAAAGGCAAAACGTCAGCGCGAGTAGTTTCATGATTTAAAGATTTCATGATTTAAATTTTTAAATCTTTAAATCAATAGAGATGCTGGTTTTCCTCCATTTCTTTTTTGTTAATCTTGTGCAGGTCTAATGCCCGCCACGCATACACAATATAAGCCAGTACAAACGGAATGAGTATGGACACGTAGCTCATTGTTTTTAGCGTGAAGAAACTGGAGCTACTGTTTTCAATTGTCAGCGAACTTTGCAAATCGTGCAGCGAAGGATAATAGGCTGTGTTGTTCCATCCGGCGCACAGCAGGAGCGCCAGCACGGTCAGCACCGTTCCTGCGCCGGCAAACCAAATACCTTTTTTCCATTTCCCGCAGAAAACAGTTTTGCCTGTACCGAACAGTACGCCCACTACTCCTATCAACAGTACGGCAAGCACCGCAGGCATTTCAATAAAATTGGAAAAATATTTATAAGGTTGCAAAAATATTTCTTTGGTATCGGGGTTCACTGCAAATCCTTTTTGCAGCAACAGGTGCACAAGGAAGGAGAGGAAGAACAGCAAAAACAAGCCGGCGTCCCAACGCAGCTGTTTGCGCGAGCGGCTTTGTATTTCCGCATCGTCGATATTATTGACGAAGTAGAGCAATGCCAATACGCGCGACAGGAAAAATACCGCCAGCCCGAGGCATACATTCCACCATACCAATGCGGCTTCCAGTCCATGCCAGGGGGTAGCCCATGAAGAAATCACGGGGTTTAAGGTATCCGTCAGCTGTTGTTTATTGACTATAAATTCCGCGCCGTTGAAAAACGTGCCGACGGCAGTTCCCAACAGTACCGGACCGAGTATGCCGTTTAATAAAAGAAACACCTGATACGTTTTTTTCCCTAAAAGGTTTCCTTTCTTGGCTTGGTATTCGTAGGATACAGCTTGCAGCACGAAGCAAAGCAATATCAAAATCCATACCCAATAAGCGCCGCCGAAACTGGTAGAGTAAAATAACGGGAATGATGCGAAAAATGCGCCGCCAAAAGTAACCAGCGTAGTAAACGTAAATTCCCATTTGCGCCCGGTGGAGTTCAGCAGCATCTTTTGTTGCAACGGGGTTTTGCCGATGATAAACAACAGCGATTGCCCGCCCTGCACAAACAGCAGGAATACCAAAAGAGCGCCCAACAGGGCTACCAGAAACCACCAGTAATGTTGTAAAAGAATATATGTAGTATCCATAATTTTTAATGTTTAATGTTTAATTTCCGGCTGGCGCCGGCGCCAGCCAATTCTTAATTTTAATTCACTTCCGGTCCTTTCTTTATGGCGTTAATCATAATTTTTAGCTCGGCGAGGAGCAGTACCGTGAATAACGCAAGGAAGATGAAAAAAGTTACCTGTACCGACGAGGCTGACAAATTGGAAACCGCAGCCGTTACAGGCAAAATATCCTGTATCGCCCATGGTTGGCGTCCTACTTCCGCCACTACCCATCCGGCCTGCCCGGCAATGATGGCAAGGAAAATGGAAATAAAGCATGTCCACTGCAACCAGCGTTTGGTTTCAAATTTGTTTTTGTACGATAAACAGGTTACGACGGCAAACAACAACAGCAAAAAGCCGCCGAGTATAACCATTACACGGAAAGCGTAGAATGTAAGCTCCACCGGAGGTATCAAGTCCGACGGTTTTTTAAGGTATCCATAACCAAAATACCGGAAATGTTCGTCCAGCGTGGCGCGCGCCTGCTGCTTTGCGCTGTCGCCGGTTGCGGAGCGGTAATCCGCCAGCGCCCGGACAGCCTGTTTGCCGCGCGCGATTTTTTCTTCGGCAGAAAGCGCCAGTGTCCCGTCCTTTTGCGGATAGCCGCCTTCAATGATATTCGTGATGCCGGGAACATAAGCGTCGACGTCGCGGGCGGCAAAAAATGACAGCAGCTTGGGCAATTCTACCTTAAAAAGGAACGGGTCTTTCCCGTCGTTGTACTGTTCTTTGGCGGGGTTTAGCAGGCCTATGCCTACCAGTCCCGCCCCTTTGCTGCCTTCGTACAGACCTTCCATCGCTGCAAGTTTCATTGGTTGCCGCTGCGCTACCTGATGCGCCGAGCCGTCGCCCGTCCAAACCGACAGCACGCAGGCTACAATGCCGAAAACAGCGCCGATTTTAATGCTTTCCAGCGCAAATTTTGTTTCCCTTTTTTTCAGCAGAAACCAGCTTGCAATGCCCACTACGAACATGCCGCCGATAATCCATCCCGACAATACCGTGTGGAAAAATTTATTGATTGCCACCGGCGAGAGCGCCACTTCCCAGAAACTCGCCATTTCGTTGCGCACCGTATCGGGGTTGAACTGCATGCCGGCAGGGTACTGCATCCATGCGTTGGCGACCAGTATCCAGTACGCAGAAATGGTTGCGCCAAGAACGGTAAGCCATGTGGATGCAAGGTGGAAGCCCTTGCTGACTTTATTCCATCCGAAAAACATTACGGCAATAAACGTGGCTTCCATAAAGAACGCCAGGATGCCTTCAATAGCCAGCGGGGCGCCGAAAATGTCGCCGACAAACCAGCTATAGTTCGACCAGTTGGTGCCGAACTCGAACTCTAAAATCAAGCCCGTAGCCACGCCAATAGCGAAATTGATACCAAAAATTTTCATCCAGAACCGGGCGGTTTTTTTCCAAAACTCATTGCCTGTTCTGTAGTAAATCGTTTCCATAATGGCTTGCACAATGCCCAGCCCCAACGTGAGCGGCACAAAAAGCCAATGGTAGATAGCCGTCAGTGCAAATTGCGCGCGCGACCAGTCAATAACAGAGGGGTTAATAATTTCAATCATCGAATATAATTTTTAGGGGTTAGTTGCACGCCGTATCAATTCGCCGGAAACGTACTCCTGCCTGTCCGGCGGATTATCGAATTTTCCCAGATAGTCGGGAAAGAAAAATACTTTTAATATCGCAAACATCACAAATAATTTGATGAGTATAATCAGCCAAAGGGTTTTGCCGACAGTCATGTTCCGGAACCCGTCCCGGTAAAAATGGAATATCCGCGTTATGAACAATCCTTTTTCCATAGAAGCAGGTATAAAAGACTGTACAAATATGGGAAATATTTTTGATTTATGAAAAAAAAATATTCCTGCGTCATGATTCCAATTTTTTTGCATAAAAAAATTTGGAATTAAAAAATAAAGAATATATTTGCAACGTTTTTATGCTCTTTGATCATTGGGCGTTTTATTTATCATCGAAACCTTCATCATTTCAATTACCAAAAATAAAACAAACCATACGCCAAGCGTGGTTTTGTTTATATTTGGTAAAGGTGTGAAGGACCTCTGTGATGATAAATAAAAGCCACGTTTGTTTTTGGACAGGTAAAAATAAATATTATTTATGAAAAATTTATGGTTATGAAAAAAAAATCATGGTTCTGTCTTTTATTGCCCTTTTTATTAGGTATGCTGCTCGTCGCGTGGGTAGCGGTTAGTTATTTGCAGATGTTAGGAATATTATAAATAAAAAAATATGTTATGAAACAAATCAAGCCCGTGCCGTATTATACCCAATGCGACACGTTTGAATTTAAAGCGCTGGCGGGCGAACTGCGCACCGTGTTCCTGCCGCTGATTGCACGGCGGTTTGACATGCACCACCTGAACGGTTTCCCGCACCAGGCGATTATCCGGTATGTCGCCCAATGGAAAAAGGATTTCCCCTATTACCTGCGTGCCGATATTGCCAAGTATTACCCCTCCGTGCCGGCGGCGAAACTGGTAGCGCAAACGCAGATTGCTTACCGCGATCTGTTGAGCCTGCCGCATGTCCCCAAAAAATTCAAAGACCGTTTTTTCCTTCGCATGGCGGCATGGATGCGTTCCCTGCCAATGGAACAGGGTATCCCGCTCGGCAGCGCCATGAGCGCCATCCTCGCGCCGCTGGCGCTGCTTCCTTTGTGGCTCGCGGTGAAACGCAAGTACAAAGTAAAGCTCCTCGTGTTCATGGACGACGTGCTGATATTATGTAAAGAGCGTTACATGCTTCATGAAATATGGCCATTCATTTCAAAACGGTTATCCGCCGATTTGGGCGTATCGTTGAATTTGGACAAAACCAAAGGCGGCCGGTTTGCCGGGAGCAGGGTCGAATTTTGCGGATGGTCATTTGCCGGAGGCTATGCGAGGGTAGCGGAGCAGAAATTTAACGAATTTAAGCAACGGATAGCCGCGATAATAAAAAATACCAAAAAAGACGATACCCGTTCATTTATCAAGCGCATCAATAACAAGATTGACGGCTTTGGTAATTATTACAAGTATGGTAGCGTCCAGCGGCAATTTCATGAACTGGACTGTTTCATCCGCATACAGGCGAGGGGATGGCTGTCGCGCGGGGTATCGGCAAAAGCCTATGCCAATGAGGAACTGGAAAAACTCGGGTTGCATTCGTTATTGAACTGCTACCATAAAGCGCATCCCAAAAAAACGCCGGCGAAAAAGCAACCCGTGCCACCAACGGAATATTATGAGCATAAACCGCCGAAAATAGACTTCGGGACTATCAACGCCATCGCCAAACACAGCGAAACGGTTACCAAGCAATTATCACAGGTGATAGCGCTACAGCGGAAACTGTTGAATGCACTGTCTAATCTGGGTTTGACGTTCTGACGGTTATTTTTTAGCCGTTATTGCCTGACAGGACTGGCGGCGAGGCGATAATAATTTTTTTTGTCAGTTTAAAAATTTTTTCTACCTTTGCGATGCAATCAGGTAAATACCTAATCGTGAACTATAAGTTAGAAATTTTTTAAAGCAAAACCATAAAAATAAAAGGAAACCTGCTTCTGCCGGCAGGCAAAACCATAAAAACAAAAGAAAACCTGCTTTTGCCGGCAGGCAAAACCATAAAAACAAAAAAAAACCTGCTTTTGCCGGCAGGCAAAACCATAAAAACAAAAAAAAACCTGCTTTTGCCGGCAGGCAAAACCATAAAAACAAAAAAAAACCTCCTTTTGCCGGCAGGCAAAACCATAAAAACAAAAAA
>JAITKG010000111.1 GCA_031278495.1 Prevotellaceae bacterium
ACCATTACACCCACCACTATACGGGATAAAACGGAATGCCCGGACGTTTTTTGTCCTTATCAGGAAAGCGATTTATTTATTGACGCTACACACCTTTGCCAACAACGCACCAGCGGCGCACAAAATTGGGAAGCATATATCAAAGATGTGCGGGATAATCACATTTATCGAATTGTGCAAATGCCGTCCAATACTTGGTGGATGGCAGAAGATTTGGTATGGGATGGAATGCCTAATCCTTCGGCAACCAGTTATACGATTCGCGGTAGCTCACGTAGTTGTGCACCGCATTATGGCTGTGGGCGCTTTTACGATAATTCGGCTACTGGCGCCGGCGCTTATTCAGGTACTGCTGATAGCCGCCGTACAAGTGATGTTTGTCCTGCTGCATGGGAGTTACCATCCCTAAATGAATCCTGTCCTTATCACACACTGGAAAATATAGCAAACGTCGAGCAAGGCGGACCAGACTCCTTTGGTCTCTCATTGTTGTATTGTTCAAGTAGCCATTGGACCTGCGGTGATATGCATACCACAACTGTGAGTGGAAATGCCACTAGTCTAATATATGCGTCAGGTGTACGCGAATGCAGGGATAGCACTAACTATAACGGTTCAGGGTGTCGAATAGTACGTTGTGTACGCGATTAGTATTTCGTAAAAATAATTTATTTGAAGCAAAAATCACGGCTTCTTCATAACGCTATGCTTTGTCCCTATTATGGTTTCATCGCACTACTTTATAAAAACAATCGCATAGAATAGGAATTTATAGCAGTGTTTTCACACAGTAGTATACAGACTACTTTTCTTCCGATACACCCAACTTTGCATTTTGAAATTTTTGAGTACATGGGCTGACGCGTTAAATTTTGCGTATTTGGAAATAAACTTTACACCTCTGCGCCCCTGCGTTCACAGGCATTTCAACGCAAAGGCGCAGCGGGAGGTTTTTTTAATAAACAATGAATATAGCTACCTGTACACCTGTTTGATTACTTAATTTTCGTGCGTTTGCCCCGAAAAAAATCAATAATTTTACCTTTAAGTTTGTTGATAAACGCCAAAAAGTTGTACATTTGTACTGTTAAACATTTAGCGGGCATGCAATGGAAACGACAGGCAAGATAGAAGAAGCTGTGATGCCATTCAAAATTCAGCAATTGGCGGAAATTATCATGGAGAAAAAGAAGGTGGGATTTACCGATGCTTTGCACTACCTGTATTCCTCCGATTTTTACCCCGAGTTGCTGTCTGAAGACACGAAATGGTGGTACGCAAGCGGTGATGCGCTGTACGATATCATTGAAGAAGAAAAAGCCACCCAACAAAGTTTGCTGGAAAAACGAAAGACCACCCTCTTTTTCATTTTCTGCATAGAGGGATACAAAAATTTTAGCGGTCAAGCGGCAGAAACAGTTTTAACGATATTCACAACTGAAAAAGTTTTCGACTTCCTGAATGATAACTTTGATGTACTGCATACACAGGATAAGGCGTATATCATGGAAGCAATTGACGATTTTCTAAAAAGCAGAAGGAAATGAAACTGTATCACGGCTCATTTACGCCCGACATTAAACAGCCTGATTTGTCAAAATGCAGGCAAAAAACCGATTTCGGCAAAGGTTTTTATACGACTAAAAGTTTTGAACAAGCGGAAAAATGGGCGATTTTAAGGAAAAACCGGTTTCGTGCCGAAAAAGCATGTGTTATCGAATACGAAATAGACGATATTATATTATCGTCGGGAGAATATAAAATCAAACATTTTGATGGCGCAACAAAAGAATGGTTGGAATTTGTATTTAATAACAGGAAATATCTGGCTGCCGAAACGTATGATATGGTTATGGGACCAGTCGCCAACGATTCTTTATATGCCACATTATTACTTTACGAACAAGGCGTTTTATCGGTAGATGCAACCATCGCACAACTGAAAACGTATACCCTGTTCGACCAACTCTCTTTTCACACATCAAAAGCCATTGGAACGCTTCGATTCGTAAAAACAATATACGCGGGTTGACAGCCGGTGCGGAAAAAGGAAACGTTATTTTACAACTACATTGTAAAATAACGTTCATGCCTTGTTGTAGCTGTGTAAAAACTCTCGAAACAGCATCATTGCGGAAGCGTAGAAGCAGTCCGGTGGATTGATATTCCGGATTGTTTCACTTCGGTCACGATGACGAAATGCAGGATTTTACACAACCTCCGTCTTACACAATTCCCTGGTCGTACATTGCTTTGGCGACTTTCAAAAATCCGGCAATGTTTGCGCCTTTCACGTAGTTGATGTAGCCGTCGTCTGCGGTGCCGTGCAGTACGCATGCTTCATGGATATTCCGCATAATGGTTTTCAGGCGGGCGTCCACTTCTTCGGTTGTCCAACTGATGTGCATCGCATTTTGCGTCATTTCCAGTCCTGAAGTGGCCACGCCGCCAGCGTTCACCGCCTTGCCGGGCGCAAACAATATCTTTGCTTTGACAAATTCATTGATGGCTTCCGGCGTACATCCCATGTTGGACACTTCGGCTACGCAGGTTACGCCGTTTTGTACTAACAGCCTTGCGTCGTCGCCGTTCAATTCGTTTTGGATAGCGCAGGGCAGCGCGACGTCGGTTTTTACTTCCCATGGTTTTTTCCCGGGAACGAACTTCGCGCCGGCAAATTTCTTGGCATATGGCGCAACGATGTCGTTATTGGAATTACGCAGTTCCAGGAGGTAATCAATTTTTTCGGTATTCAATCCGGCTTCGTCGTAAATGTATCCGTCGGGACCGGAAATAGTAACCACTTTCGCGCCGAGTTCATGGGCTTTCAAAGCCGCTCCCCACGCCACATTTCCGAATCCGGAAAGCGCGATGGTTTTCCCTTTGAGCGCGATGTTTTGTGTTTTCAACATGTGCTCTACAAAATAGATGCCGCCAAACCCGGTGGCTTCCGGGCGGATGAGCGAGCCGCCCCATGTCAAATTTTTACCGGTGAGGACGCCGGTATTTTCACGCGCCAGCTTCCGGTACATGCCGTACAGATAACCGATTTCACGCGCGCCTACGCCAATATCTCCGGCGGGTACGTCGGTATCCGGTCCTATGTGCCGCCACAATTCCACCATGAATGCCTGGCAAAAACGCATGATTTCGGCATTTGATTTTCCTTTCGGGTCAAAATCCGAACCGCCTTTACCGCCGCCCATAGGAAGCGTTGTCAAAGCATTTTTGAAGGTCTGTTCAAACCCCAAAAATTTCAATGTCGAAGGCGTAACAGCCGGATGAAAACGCAACCCGCCCTTATAGGGACCGATAGCATTATTGAACTGTACACGGTATCCCAAGTTTATCTGTACATTTCCGGCGTCGTCCTGCCACACTACTTTGAAAGTAAACATGCGGTCGGGTTCTACCATCCGTTCAAGGACGCGGTATTTGAAAAACTCGGGATGTTGTTCATACACGCCTTCCACTGATTCGAGGACTTCGTGTACCGCCTGCAAGTACTCTTTTTCATGGCCATACGTCTTCTCGAGATAAGCCATAATTTCTTTTGTCTTCATACTATATTGAGTTAATTTGGTTAGTTTTCAATTTCTGATTATGCGCTTAACGCAACACTCCGCTTAACTTGTCGTTCATTGTTTTCCGGCGCAGCCAATTCCTGATTCTTAATTTTCCCATGTGGTTCCGCTATGCAGCAGGTCGTCTACGTTTTTTATGGTAGCGGTTGCCTGTACGGCAAGCACCTGGTCGCGGACGTTGTCGTCATACGTTTTATCGCTTACGGCGCGGATAACCCCCAAAGCTACGGGGTAGTCCGGCGCCTGCATGTTAACAAGCATCATGTGGATGCCGGGATTGGTTTCTTGCGCATTATGTACCAGTATATCTTTTTCCGTGATGCCCTTTTCGCCGATACGCACCACTTTCAATTGCAATCCGTCAAGAATAAGTCCCTTGTCGCGATTGATGCCGAAAATCATCGGCTCGCCGTGTCGCAGGACAATTGTGCGTTCCTCGCGTACAGCTTTGCCGGTAATACCGGCATGTGTGCCGTCGTTGAAGATAACGCAATTTTGCAGTATTTCCGTAACCGCCGTGCCATCGTGCCTTGCCGAAGCAAGCATAATTTCGCTTGTCAGTTTCATGTCCACATCCAGTGAACGGGCGAAAAAAGTTCCGCGCGCACCCAATACCAATTCGCCCGGATTAAAAGGATGCTCCACTGTTCCGAATGGGGAAGTTTTGGTCACTTTCCCTAATTTCGACGTGGGCGAATACTGCCCTTTGGTCAATCCGTAAATTTGATTATTGTGCAATAAAATATTGATATCAATATTGCGCCGGATAGCATGAATAAAGTGATTGCCGCCGATAGCCAACGCATCGCCGTCGCCGGAAATCTGCCATACGGTCAAGGTCGGGTTGGCAACTTTCACGCCGGTAGCAATAGCCGCCGCACGCCCGTGAATGCCATGAAAACCGTATGTGTCCATATAGTACGGAAAACGCGACGCGCAACCGATACCGGATACAAAAACAAATCGTTCTTTGGTGTAACCAAGCGTTTCGCAAATCTCAGGAAAGGCGCGTTGCACGGCGGCAAGTATAGGATAGTCGCCGCAGCCCGGACACCATTTCACTTCCTGGTCACTCTTAAAATCTTGTGGAGTATATTTCATAGGATCTCTAATTTTTGATTGCCTGCGCCGGCTTCCATTGTTCATTATTCCTGCGCCAGCATTCTTAGTTTTTAACTCTTAGTTCTTAACTTTCATAACGGCGTCTACGATTTCCGCAACCATGAATGGCTGTCCCTGCACTTTATTATATTGGTGATAGCAAAATTCCTGATGCTGGTTACGCAGGTAACTGGCAAATTGCCCGTTGTTCAGTTCGCACACGAGAATTGTTTTGAATTTTTTGAATACGTTGGCGGTGTTTTTCGGCAAGGGATGGATATAATCGAAATGCGCCAACCCTACCCGCTTTTTTCCCGGTTGCAACTCTTTGAGCGCACTGTAGAGATGCCCGAAAGTGCCGCCCCAGCCAACCAATAGCACGTCGCCTTCCTGTTCGCCGATAACTTTCAGCGGCGGGATAAATTCTGCCACCCGCGCTACCTTTGCAGCGCGTTCGCGCACCATGCGTTCATGTACCAACGGATCGCTGGAAACATGCCCGTCGTTATCCTTTTCCAGCCCGCCGATACGGTGCATCAATCCGGGCATGCCGGGCAACGCCCACCGGCGCGCCAACCGTTTTTCATCGCGGCGAAACGGAAAATACGGCGCATCGTCCCCAGCAACCAGCGGCGGAACAATCGCCGGATAATCTTTCATCTGCGGGATACGCCAAGGCTCCGAACCGTTGCCGATAAATCCTTCCGAAAGGAGCATCACCGGCATCATGTGTTCCATTGCTAATTTCGCCGCCCAGAAAGCCGCATCGAAGCAGTGCGACGGCGAATGTGGAGCCATAATCATCATGGGGCACTCGCCGTTGCGACCATACAACGCCTGCCACAGGTCGGTTTGTTCTGTTTTCGTTGGTATACCGGTCGAAGGACCGCTGCGCTGCACATCAACCACCACCAACGGCAATTCCGTAATCACTGCCAGTCCCAAAGCTTCGCTTTTAAGCGACAATCCCGGTCCGGAAGTGGTGGTGATAGCCAGATTGCCCGCAAATGCTGCGCCAATAGCCGTACAGATGCCGGCGATTTCATCTTCGCATTGCAGGGTTTTTACGCCAAGGTCTTTGCGTGCGGCGAGTTCTTCCAAAATACTTGTCGCCGGCGTGATAGGATACGAACCGCAAAACAGCGGCCGTCCCGATTTTTCGGATGCGGCAATAAATCCCCATGCCGTTGCCTGATTCCCGTTAATGTTGCGGTATGTGCCTTTGGCGTATTTCGCAGGCTTGACGTTGTAAGTATTTTGAATTGCCTGTATATTTCCCGCATAGTTGAAACCGTCTTGCAGCACCTTTTTATTCGCGGCTATCAACTCGGGACGCTTCGCAAATTTTCGCTCAAAATAATTAAACGTCGTTTGCAGCGGGCGATTGAAAAGGTAAAAGCAAATGCCCAATGCGAACATATTTTTACTGCGCACGACCGCTTTGGCGTCCAGCCCGCTGTCTTTCAAACTTTCTTTGGTCAGCGACGTAACCGGCGCATAAATCACCGTGCGGTCTTCCAATTTTAATTCTTTGACGGGGTCGCCGGTAGTAAAGCCGGCGCGGGCGATACGTTTTTCCTCAAATGCATCGGAGTCGACAATGATGGTCGCCGTTGGTTTTGTCCGGCAAGCATTGGCGCGTAACGCTGCAGGATTCATCGCCACCAGCACATCGCACAAATCGCCGGGCGTATGCACGTCGCCGCTGCCGATATGTATCTGGAAGCCGGAAACGCCGGCTATCGTATCCTGCGGCGCGCGGATTTCGGCGGGGAAATCGGGAAACGTAGAAAATTCATTACCCAACAATGCAGCCGCATCGGTAAACAATGCGCCGGTCAATTGCATCCCGTCGCCGCTGTCGCCGCTGAAACGGATAACAACATCTTTTATATCTACAATTTTATGAGGCATGGTGGAATGATTTACGGATTTACAGTTTTGTGAATTTATGAGTTTTTTGGTTTTATTTTTTTTAAATTCAGACTACAAAGGTAAGAATTTTTCTTATTTCATAATACTTTTTAGAAAATCTTATTTTAATGCAGGGAAGTGATGCGTTACTCGTAAGTCGTAAGCCATAATCCGTAAGCTGCGGCAAGCGCGGTGGCGTCAGTTCGCGTCTTGCTTCACACACTTTGCTTCATTTCATTTCAATTTTTTTTCATTGGAAAGCAAATTTACATTAAATTTGTAAATTATATGGCACGGACAAAAACAAACATAGAAATAAAAAACAAACGCGCAGCTTTTGAATACGAATTTTTGGAAACATTCACGGCGGGCGTCTGTTTAGTGGGCACGGAAATCAAGTCTGTTCGCGCAGGCAAGGCGTCGTTGGCAGATGCGTACGGCTATTTTTCGGGCAATGAATTATTCATTAAAAACATGCACATCGCCGAATATTGGTGGGGCAACCTGAATAACCACGAACCGCGCCGCGACCGGAAATTATTGCTTCACCGCAAAGAATTGAACAAGTTGCAACGACGATCCAATGAAAAAGGATTGACCATTGTAGCGGTGAAATTATACATTGCCGAAAATGGTTATGCTAAACTAATCATTGCCCTGGCGCGCGGCAAAAAAATCTACGACAAGCGTGCCAGCATCAAGGAAAAAGACCTGCGGCGCGATGCCGGACATAAACTAAATAATTTTTGATTTCCAATATTTATTGTTGTTGTTTGCAGAAAATTTTTATCCGTTTGTGGGTAATCTGAAAATTTCATGTATATGAATTTATATGAAAAAGCCGGCAACCTCGCAATAGACTTAGCCATGCTTATTTTTGGAGGAATAATACTTTCCAGTATCATTTCGGAAAACGTTAGTACAACGGTTTTATACATTGTACCAGTAGAACGCTTGCTTTTATAGTTGTTGGGTTTTTATTTTACAAATTACAAAAAGGACAAAAATAATGGCATTACCTGTTTTTAACAGAAGTAGCGACTACTTTGTCGTTTGCATTATCCACGCGGCAATATCTTCCAGCGTTTCGGGAGAAATGGTTTCTTCGATGACAGCGTATTCTTCTATCGCGCCCGTTCCGGCATGCTGGAATAAATGATTCAATCCGGGATATTTTTT
>JAITKG010000034.1 GCA_031278495.1 Prevotellaceae bacterium
ACCGTGCTGCCGGTATTCGTGGGGTGGGTTTGTATAATGAATGCGGGCGAGCCGTGCAGGGCGTAGTAAGCTGATTTTTCTTCGGCGTAGGGCGGCCGGTCGGTCGCCACGCCGCACCAGCCAAAGCCCGGGGCATAGCCCGAAAGGTCTACCGTTAGCGGCACGGTAACGGTGGCGGCAAAAGCGCCGACCGTTCCCTGCAACCAAAAGCCTTTGGTGTTGTTGGGTTCGTACGAAACAGTACCGGCGGTGGCGGTAACAGCAGGCGAGGCAATACCGGCGCGCAGCCTGTCGCCGGTGTAGGCATTATTACTTACGCGGCGGTAGTCTACAAACAGCCATACTTTCGAGCGGTTATCGGCGTTGCGCGAGCCGGCTTTCCATGCCACTTCAAAGGTTACGGTGGGCGGCATGGCGGCATAGTTGGCGGTAACAGGCGTTAGGGTTACGGAAGATTGGGCAAACGACACGCACAAGCCCCCTAACCCCCAAAGGGGGAACAAAGAAACGGTAAATAAAATAATTTTCTTCATAGTTTTTTTAGTTTTAACTCAAAAATTCATTCGAAAAATAATTTACAGGCAGTTAGTTTTTTTTGGCACAGATTAAAATAGTAGGTTAAAACTGGATTTGATATTCAGGCGAATACAAACAGGCGGGACGAATTTGGGGTAGAAAGTTGTGAAAAACAAACAGGATTATCCGCCGGGAAGAACAAAGAAATCAACGAGTAACAAGTAGAAAAGTGGGGGTTGAAAAGCGGCACGAAAATGCGTTTTTTGCGTTAAAATTTTTGACAAAAAAAGTATAAACGGCACAAAACCAGCACAAAGAAAAAATCAGCCCAAAAAAATAGCCTTTTGGGTGAAAGATTGAACATAAGAAGTTTAAGGGGGAATTTTAACCTACTATTTTAAACATTGCAAAGATAAACAAAATCTTTGAAACCACCAATTACGAATGAATTTTTTGGCAATAATTTTATGGCATGCCCCTGCCTGTACATTTAGCGGGTTCCCTGTCGCTACAGCAGAATATCGTTCAGCAGCCCCGACGCGGTTTGTTTTGTCCCTGCGCCCGCGCCCTGTATGCGCATTCCGTCGGGGTAAAAATCGCTGTAGAGTATAACCACGTTGTCGCAGCCCTTAGAAGCCGCCAGCGCGTGCGACCGGTCGAAAGACTGTAATCCCGCCTTGATATGGCCATTTTCAATTTCGATGCAGAACGCAAGTTTTTTGTTTTCCAGCGCCGCGTTTTCGTACAAATCCTTGAAGTAGCTTTCGTGTTTTTCTACGGCGCGGTAGAAATCATCCACGCTTCCCGCGAGGCATTCTTCGGGGAGGAAGGAGTGTATTTCGATGTGTTCGATATTTATTTCCATGCCAATCTCCCGTCCCAGAATCAGGGCTTTCCGCAGGAGGTCGAGTCCTTTCAGGTCGGTGCGCGGGTCTGGTTCGACAAGCCCTTCCCGCTGCTCGCAGCGGATGACGGAAGCAAACGACCCCGATCCGTCGTAAGTATTGAAAAGGTAGTTAAGCGACCCGGACAGGGTGGCTTCGATTTTGTGTATTTTATCGCCGCTGTTGCGCATCTGTCGTATGGTGGAAATGATGGGCAATGCCGCGCCAACGTTGGCTTCGTAGCGGAACGGCACGCCTTCCTGTTTGGCGGTGGCGTGCACGCCTTTATAGTATTGTATGTCGAGCGAGTTGGCGATTTTGTTGCAGGTTACGATACCGATTTTTTCCGACAGTATTTGCTGGTAGAGCATCGACAGTTGCAGGTCGGATGTGCAGTCTACAAACAGGCTGTTGGGGCGCGAGAGTTGCTGGATTTGTTCGATAAAGTCCATCGTTTTGTATGCCGGCTTGCCGCCTTTGGTCAGGGTTTTGCTGATTGCGTCGATGTGCAGCCCTTTGGTGTCGAAGAGCATTTTAGTACTGTTGCAAATGCCGATGATGTTAATTTCCGCACTGATTGTTTCCGCCAGGTTGTTGCGTCGTTTTTCAATCATTTCGACCAGCGTTTTCCCCACGTTTCCGTAGCCGGCAATGAAGAGGTTTATTTGCCTTTTCGAAGCGCCGAAAAATTCGTTGTGTATCGCCCGCACCGCTTCGTTAAATTCATCGGTGCGCACCACCGCCGAAATGTTTTTTTCGGACGATCCCTGCGCAATGGCGCGAATGCTGATGCCTTTGCTTCCAATGGCTTCAAACATCCTCCCGCCCGCTCCGGTCTGGTTTTTCATGTCGTCGCCTACGAGGCTGATAATCGAAAAATCTTTTTCAACCCGTAGCGGCTCGATTTTATGGAGCGATATTTCGTAGGCAAACTGTTCGTCGGCGGCGGCTTTCGCCCTGTCGGCGTCCGCTTCGTCAATCGCCACGAGCATGGTATTGACCGACGACGCCTGCGTGATGAGGATGATATTGATTTCGTTTTTTGTCAGCACCTCAAACAGGCGTCCCGAATAGCCCGGCACGCCTACCATCCCGCTGCCTTCCATCGACAGCAGCGCAATGCGCCCCGTGCCGGAAATGCCTTTGATTTTCCCGGTGTCTTCCGGCGGGTTCTGTTCGATAAGCGTCCCCACATTGTCCGGCGCGAAGGTGTTTTTTACGAGGATGGGAATGCGCCGGTTAATCACCGGCTGTATCGTCGGCGGGTAGATGACTTTTGCGCCGAAGTGCGACAGCTCCGAAGCTTCCTTGTAGGATATATGTTCAATCGTCCGGGCTTCCGGCACTACGCGCGGGTCGGCGGAAAGCATACCGTCTACGTCCGTCCATATTTCCAGTATCCGCGCGTCGATAGCCGCCGCAATGAGCGCCGCCGTATAGTCCGATCCGCCGCGCCCCAGCGTGGTCGCGCGACCGGATGCGTCGGACGAAATGAAGCCGGGCACAATATAGAGTTTGCAATTATTTCCGGAGAGCTGTTTTTTGATATTCCGGTAGGTTTCGTCCACCAGCACGCTGTTTTGGCGTTGGCGGTATTCCGTTTTGATGAGTTCCCGCGCATCAAGCCATTTGCAGGATACGCCGGTAGACGAAAACTTTTCGGCAATAATCGCCGTTGAAAACAGTTCGCCAAAGCTCATGATAATGTCCATCGTGGCATGGCTGATTTCGCGGATAAGGAAAATGCCGTTCAAAACGCCTTTCAGTTCGTCGAACAGCGCGGCGATACGTTGTGAAACGCCCTCGCGGAAATCCGGCGCAATCAGTTCTTCGATGAGCGTAGCGTGCCGCTGTTCCAGTTCGCCGAGCAGGCGTTCATATTCCCGGTCGCCGTTCTCTGCCAGCCGCCCGATGTGAATAAGCTGGTCGGTGCAGCCCCCGACAGCGGAAAGCACCGCCACCGTTTTGTCGCGGTTCATTGCATTCCTGATTATCTCCGCCACCTTGTTCACGTTGGCGGCATTGGCTACCGACGAGCCGCCGAATTTTAATACTTGCATGGTTTTTCTATTTAGGATTTATAAATTCACGGGTTTATTTGGTTGGTTTAAATTTCCTGCACTGTTCATTGCCAGTGCAGCTCTTCCAGTTGCCTGCTTATCTGTCCAAACTCCAACAGGAAACCGTCGTGCCCGTAGGCAGAGGAAATAATTTCCAGCTTTGCATTTGGAATATGTTTTGTCATATATTGCATTTCGCTCACGGGAAACAGCACATC
>JAITKG010000174.1 GCA_031278495.1 Prevotellaceae bacterium
GCGATGCAAAGATATATAAAAAAATCAATATTATGTATGGCATAGTATAATAAAAAATCATAATCAATTGATTATCTAAATAATAATTTTTACCGCATCTTTGTAATGTCTTGTATTGAACGGCAGAACCAGGGGCTATATTTATTTTCCCCTGTTTTACCTATGTCGAGAACATTTTTATTCTTCAAGGTTGCACGATGAAACCCCAACGGGGACACGGCGCAACGAAAGTAGCGTTTGGGAAAAACGCCTAATTAAGGGCTAGGTTCATACGTTTATTTTTCTTTTTCGATGTTTTTTTATTTGCAGGTTGTGACCATGTGGCATCCTGTGGTGGTACGGTTTCCGGTTTTCAAAAACGTCCAATCATTTCCGTTCCACCTATATACCACCCTAGCAGACTCATTATCATATGGTAGGGCGGCACACAGGTACAGGGTACCTGCCTCAACAACTGCATAATACATGTATTGATAGCTTGTATTAGTTGCACAGGTAGCTATACACGAATTGCAGTCAGCAACACAGTTATAGGTACAACTGGTGTTGTTGTATGTTCCATATTGCGTATTGGGCACTTCGCCGCATTGGTTTCGTAATTGCACGTAAGCCGTATTGCAACTTCCCGCACACCCGCCGTCATATGTAGTATAAGTTCCGGTTGTTTTACAAGTGCCGCTGCAATTGGTCGTGCCGGTAGCGCAACAGTTCAACAGTCCCGGCGCTTCGCCGTTCCTGCCGCACCATACGCCCGGACAGCCGGTGGCGTCGGTGAGTGCAGTTATTACACTGCCCGAATAAGTGGTGGCGTTCCATTCTATCGTGTTGTTAATAATAAACGGCGGCGAGCCTTTCAAATCATAGCCACCGCTGGCATTGTCTTTCGCATTGGGCGGAAAATCGCTGCCGTACACGCACCAGTTGAATTTTCCGGCGGCATTGTCTAACGTAGCGGTAACGGTCGAAGGGTTGGCGGTTACATAAAAGCCGCGCGTGTTGCCGGAAACAGTCGCAATGCTGCCGGCGGTAGCCGAAGGACTGCTGATAACGGCTTTGGCAAACGTGCCGGGCGATGTGCCGGCAACGGGGCACAAATCAACCCACACCCACACGCGGTTATTGGCGGCAGACCCTGTCCATGACACGCGAAAGGTTACTTTTTTGGTAGCATAATCTACGCTTAACGGCGTAACCGTTACCGCCGCGTTAGCCGTCATGCTTGCAAGCAGTGTAAAAAGAAAGAAAATTTTTGTTCTCATAATTTTTTTTGTTTAATTGTTATTATTTTGTAGCATCAGGGTTGTTTTCAAACACAAACCATTTCTTATAAAACAACCCCTCGCTACGAATTTTTATTCGCAGCCAATGATCCGTAGTTCTCATTCCATCAGATTGTATTTACAAAAACATAAAACGTGAACTACTACCAACTATAATTTGAGGTTCTGGACGACCCAACAGTAAAACAAGCAAAGTTCACGTTTATTACATGTGATTATACTTTATTCTTTACTGTTTTTGAAATTGTCCAGATTTCAAATTATAGAACAAGCACGATATTTTCAAAGAACATCTATAACGCTACAAATATAAAACTAATTTTTTTAATTGCAAATTTTATTTTTACGGCGTCAGCCCAATTAGTCCCATTCAATAATTAGTCACATTAGCACATTGGCGCGTCATTCCGAGCGGAGCGATGCGGTGTCGAGGAATCGGCTGCGCGTTTTGCGCCCGTGTTCCTTTGTTCCCCCTTTGGGGGTTAGGGGGCTTCTTTTGGGGTTTAGGGGGCTTCTTTCGGGGGTTAGGCGGCTTCCTTTGTGGAATAGGGGGGCTTTTTTCCTTATTCCACTTAAAAACCAGGAGTGGAGATGCGCAGTTATACTTATTAGTATTAGAGGTTCGGGAAACCTATTGTCGGAATAAAAGTTAAAGCGATATATTTTTAATATACCAAATCCAAAATGTCAAAGAAGCAAATTAACGCCGGGAATATAAAGCAATATTTTTTATCTATAAATTTATTTTGTGCTGAAGGGAATTTCCAGCCCCTTCCGGCGGGAAGGGCAGTAACCGGGCAATAGTATATTTTTTACTATCTTTGTTTTTAATAAATACAAAATTTAGATGACAACGTATAAAAATATCATGCGGACGCGGTTGGCGCAATATGATGAACCGCAGAAAGTACAGGCGGCAGGCGTGTATCCGTTTTTCCGTACTATAGAGTCGGAACAGGATACCGAAGTGTTTATAGAGGGTAAAAAAGTGTTGATGTTCGGTTCTAACAGTTATCTCGGGCTGACCAGCCATCCCAAAGTGAAAGAGGCAGCTATCGCCGCCGTGAAAAAATACGGCACCGGTTGCGCCGGCTCCCGCTACCTGAACGGTACGCTGGATATCCATGTGGAACTGGAAGAAAAACTTGCCGAATTTGTAGGTAAAGACGGCGCACTGGTTTACAGTACCGGCTTCCAGTCGAATCTGGGCGCTATCCCTACCGTTACCAACCGCAATGATTATATCCTTTTGGATGATCTGGACCATGCTTCTATCATTGAAGGCGCGCGGCTGTCGTTTGCGAAAACGCTAAAATTCCGCCACAATGATATGGCGTCGCTCGAAAAGGTATTGCAGCGTTGCGAACCGGAAGCGTTGAAGCTAATTGTGGTAGACGGTATTTTCAGCATGGAGGGCGATATTGCCAACCTGCCGGAAATCGTCCGCCTGTCAAAGAAATACAATGCCAATATCATGGCAGACGATGCGCACTCGCTGGGCGTAATCGGGAAACAGGGGCGCGGCGTGTCGTCGCACTTCGGATTAACCGACGATGTGGATATTATCATGGGCACGTTCAGCAAGTCGCTGGCTGCTATCGGCGGATTCCTGGCAGCCGATAAAGATACTATCAATTATATCAAACATACTTCGCGTTCGCTTATTTTCAGCGCCAGCGCCACGCCATCGGCTACCGCCACCGCCCTTGCCGCCCTCGAAATTATCAAAACAGAACCGCAACATATAGAACAGCTGTGGAAAAATACCAATTACTGCCTGTCCGCTTTCCGCAGTCTGGGTTTCGACATCGCCCATTCCTGCACGCCGATTATTCCAATCATGATTCGCAATAACGATAAAACTTTTTTGATGACAAAGCTTTTACTGGAAGACGGCGTATTTGTCAATCCCGTTCCGCATCCCGCCGTGCCTAATGATTCGACGTTAATCCGTTTTTCGCTAATGGCTACGCATACGCAACCTCAAATCGATTTTGCCATCGATAAAATTACCACAACGGCACGCCGGCTGGGTATTATTTAGCAGGAGGATGTATTAAAAACTGCGCTTGGCTCCACAGTCCATGTATAAACGCTCAATAATATTGTTGGCTGGAGTAATCAGCATTTGCACGCTGGGGTTAATAAGCATTCAGGTGCAATGGATACAGGCTACGGAAAAAGTGGAAAGGGAACAATTTTCGCGCAGGGTAGCGCTCGTCCTGGAGCATGTGGCCAATGATATTACAGCGCAGGAAATACGGACAATGCAATCTGTGCGTATTTTCCAATCGAATGCACGCTACAATAATAACCTTGTTCCGGTGGAAGAACGTATTTCATACCGACAGGTAGATTCGTTGCTGCATCAGGCATTCTGCGAAATGTCCATTCCCCTTGCCTGCGATTTTGCCGTAACCGATGAGCTGGGGTCTATCCTTTTTGCAACGGACAACTTCTCCAACGCCTTGCCGGAGCACACTTACAGCACAACGTTATTTCCGGACGACCCGGAAGATGCGGCGCATTATTACCTGAATGTTTATTTTTCACAATATACTGCCTACGTTATCCACTCTATTACATGGATGATTGTGGCGTCAACGCTGCTGACGCTGATTATTACCGCTACCTTTGCGTCCACGCTTTTTATTATTTTCCGGCAAAAACGCCTGTCTAAAATAAAAACCGACTTTGTGAACAATATTACACACGAACTGAAAACGCCAATTACCACCATTTCGCTGGCGGCGCAAGTGCTGCAGGAAACGCCGGAGTCCAACCTGCCAACGGCTGTCCCGCGCCTGTCGGGCATGATCAGGAATGAAAGTAAACGTCTGTCGCAATTAGTGGAAAGCATTTTGCAGTCGGCAATATTTAAACGCGGGGTAAAGTTAAGCGTCCAAAAAGTAGACATGCATGCATTACTTCAAAACGTGCTTGCGCAATTTTCGTTGCAATTCGATACGTTGAATATTGCGGTCGAATGTAAGTTCCATGCAACAAATACGCATGTTTCGGGCGATGAAATCCATTTGGCTAATGCCGTGTCGAACCTGATAGACAATTCTATTAAATACCGCAAAGAAACCGAGCCGCTGCGTATTCTGATAGAAACAAAAAACAGCCGGAAAACCATTGTAATAACCGTAACGGATAATGGTATCGGGGTAAAGGCGACCAAACAGTTATTCCACCAGTTCTACCGCCATCCGTCGGAAAATATGTACGCCATAAAAGGCTTTGGATTGGGTTTATATTATGTAAAAAATATTATTGAAACGCATCACGGGAAACTGTTCGCATCCGGTCGCGCCGGCACAGGCAGTACATTTGGCTTTGAACTTCCGGTGTGCAAAAACGAAACAACGGGAAAATAAATAAAATTATTATTACAAAAAAGGACAAACAATGAAAAAAATACAAATTTTATTGGCAGAAGATGAAGAACACATGGGCGAGTTGTTGCGCGAGTACCTTGTCCTTAAAAATTATTTGGTCGACTGGTATGTGAACGGCGAACAGGTATCCAAGTATTTTTCTGCAAAAAGATACGACCTCTGCATCCTGGATGTGATGATGCCCAAGAAAGACGGTTTTACGGTGGCAAAAGAAATACGGAAAAAAAATACGTATATTCCCATTATTTTCCTGACGGCAAAAACCATGCACGAAGACCTCATGGAAGGCTTTGCTTCCGGCGCCGACGACTATATAGCAAAACCCTTCAACCTCGAAGAATTGTCGCTGCGAATAGAAGCTATCCTGCGCCGTACAAAAAATGTGCGGGTGGAATTATCGCCGGAAAAATTGTTCCAGCTTGGCAGCCTCCTGTTCGATTTCGAAAAGCAAACCCTCACGAACGATGATAAAACGGTAAACATCTCCCTGACCAATAAAGAAGCGGAATTATTGCGCCTGCTGTGTATTCACAAAAATAAAGTGCTTGACCGCCATTTTGCATTGAGTACGGTATGGAAAGAAGAAAACTATTTTAACGCCCGGAGCATGGACGTCTATATTACCAGACTGCGAAAATACATCAGCGCCGACCCGTCGGTCACTATTATTAACGAGCGCGGGAAAGGATTTAAACTGGTATCATAAATATTTTATACCTTTGAATTATAAATTTTGAAATACCGCCATGATTTTTTTCCCAACTATTCCTTCCGCAGAAGCATACGAGCGAAAACAGCACCTGTATGAAACCATGTATGCGCGCTATAACGACATTAAAAAATCCGACAGTTTTGCACGCTACAATGAACTGAAAACGTATGTGCAATCGCCGGAATTTACCAGCGAATTGAACCATATCCGTTCACTGTCTTACAGAACCAGCAAGGAACGCCTGTTGGAAAAACGGCTACGGGAAGTGCGCCGCTATCCCGAAGTGAAAAAATTCAAAAAAACCGGCGAACATTCAACGGAAGAGTACGTGCAGGAATACATCGACCTGCAAAACAAGATTACCTCGCCTTCATTCCGGCAACGTAAAGCCTATTTGAAAAACAGAAACCGCCACAAGGAAAGCAAAGCCTATTTGAAACTCGTCGAATTCCGGCGGCTCGCAAAGTCGGAATACATCAGGGAATATTTCAAGATACAAAAAAAATACGCCGCTGTCTTTGAAGAACGGGCGCGGTGGAAAGTAACGTTTGAAGATGTGTTCCACAATGAACGGCTATCTTCGCAATGGGATACCAAACCCTATTGGAGCAGAACCATGTTATCGCAAAATTATTCGTCCAATTCCGAAGAACACTTTTTGAGCGACGGGAAAAACCTTACGCTTTCCGGCGACGCCCTGCAAATAATCGTCCGCCGCGAAGCCGCTGCCGGCATGGCTTGGGACGAAACCAGAGGATTTATTCCCCGTGAATTTCCCTATACTTCGGGAATGATTAGCACGGCGCATCATTTTCAAATGACCAATGGACGGCTGGAAGCAAAAATCAGCGTGCCGGACATAAAAAATGTTTACTGCGCCTTCTGGCTGGGCTGCGAAAAAAATACGCCGGCTATCAGCATTGCGCACTACTGCAACCACCGCCTGGTGATGGGCGCATACGCTGCCGGCAACACTTCGTCAACAATGAAAAGATGGACATTGCATCACGGGCGGTGTTATATTTTCCAACTGGAACGCACGGAAAAAACACTGGTATGGCGGCTCAACGGGAAAAAAGTCTTTCAATGCGCCAATCCCGTAAAACAACCATTGTACATTGCCTTCACTGCCGGCGTACTGGGCAAAACCCATGACCATAAATTGCCGGCGGCATTTGAAATTGACTACGTAAAACTGTCGGTGAGAAAATAAAGGTAATGGCGGGTGAAAACGCTGCAAACGGCGTTGCAGCTCGAATGTGCCGGCAGTTCAACACCGCTGCCTTACTGCAAATGACATTCCCTTCCGGCAGGTAAGTTCCATTAGTATGGTAAATGCAATCCGGCTGTGGAAATCGTGTTTCTGCGCCGCTGCTACGGCGTCGCTTGCCATGATGGCGAAAAGAAAACAAGCGTTTTCAAAGAATCATTCAAAATTAAGTTGTATCTTTACGCAAAAAAAAATACAAATAAAGGAAGTATGGCAGTGATACGCGCCGTGCGGGGAATAACGCCGGTGACAGGAAAAAATTGTTTTATAGCCGAAACGGCGGTAGTTATCGGCGATGTGGTTATCGGCGATGATTGCAGTATCTGGTATGGCGCGGTACTGCGCGGCGACGTGAATAGCATCCGGCTGGGGCGGCGCGTGAACATTCAGGATGGGGCGGTATTGCATACCCTGTACGAACGGTCGGTCGTGGAAATCGGCGACGATGTGAGCGTGGGGCACAATGCCATTATCCACGGTGCAAAAGTCGGCAACAATGTGCTCGTCGGCATGGGCGCTATTTTAATGGACAATGCCGTTATCCCCGACAATACGATTATTGCTGCCGGCGCCGTAGTACTGAGTAATGCGATATTGGAGCCCGGCGTGTATGCGGGGCTGCCGGCAAAAAAAGTCAAAGACAGCGATGAAAAAGTAGTAGAAATGGCGCGCAACAACGCCGCCGGCTACTTACAGTACAAGGAGTGGTTTAATTCCTGACAGGAAAAAAGATTATTAGACAATAGACATTACATCAGAAATTCTATGAAAATTGCATTATACGGGCGGGCGTTTACTGCCGATTTATCGGCGCAGGTGCAGTCCGCCATAACATTGCTGCAGGAACGGGCAGTAGCGTTTTCTATTTATCGCCCGTTTTATGATTTTTTGCACCGGACGTATGGCATGAGCATTCCCGGCGCAGTTACCTTTGACCGGACGCCGCCGGACGGAACAGATTGCCTGATAAGCATCGGCGGCGACGGCACTTTGTTGGGCAGCCTGCAACATGTGCGCGACAGCGGCATTCCGGTTATCGGAATAAACCAGGGACGGTTGGGTTTTTTATCCGCCGCCTCGCTTGATGCCTTTCCGCAGGCGCTGGATGCGATTTTGGAAAAAAAGTACACCATAGAAAACCGCACGCTGCTGGAAGTAAAAGGCGCAATTTTGCCCGCTACGGCGTACCCGTATGCGCTCAATGAAATAGGCATCCAGCGTCACAGCCCCGCCATGATTGGCGTACACGTGCAACTGAACGGCGAAAAATTGCCGGTCTACTGGTCGGACGGTTTACTGGTCGCCACGCCTACCGGTTCCACAGCCTATTCCATGAGCGCCGGCGGACCGATTGTGGTGCCGCCATCCAGTAGTTTTATTATTTCGCCTATCGCCCCGCACAATTTGAACGTGCGTTCATTAGTCATTTCCGACGACACCTTGTTGGACATTACGGTTGAAACCCGCGGCAGCAATGCTTTTCTTACTATCGACAATCAACTGATTGAAATAAATTCGGGCGCACAATTTACCGTATGCAAGGCTGGTTTTACCCTGCGCATTATCCGTTTGCACGGCAGTAATTTTTTTGATACCATACGCGAAAAACTTTCGTGGGGAAGGGATAACCGGAATATACATTAAACCACCAACGAGGCACTAAGTCTAAATATTTCATATTGTAACATAACGAATGGAGCGATTAGCCCGAAAAAAATTATTCTGTATCTTGGTATTTTTTTCTTCATTGTCTGCCGGGGCGCAGTCTTTTAGCTATTTTCGTCCGGAGCCTCACGACATAGGCATATTTGGCGGTGCAGCTTTCTATTTGGGCGATTTAACGGATAATTACTCCCTGTTCCGCCAGCTTTCTTTTAGCGCCGGGCCTTTTTACCGTTATCATTTCAATAACCGTTATTCGCTGCGCGGCGAATTGGCGTTTGGCGAATTGCGCGGCGTGATGTTACGGCAGGATATGCCCCCTACCAATAATGGCGAGCAATGGGCATTCTCCCGGTCGATGGTTTTTATAGAAACTGCTGTAGAAATCGGTTTTTTACCAATGGATGTAACGGATTTCCGGAAACGGCAACGATGGTCGCCCTACTTTTTGGGGGGCTTGGGATTTACAGGTCTATCGCCCGACAAAAATATATTTATGAGTGAAGAAGAAATGCAAACGATAGGCGGATATGTCTTACTGGGCATAGGCGCAAAGCTGGCTATTTTCGAACGGTTTACTTTAGGCGCCGAATGGTTGATGCGAAAAACATTCAGCGACGGGCTGGATTACTACAAGGGAAAAGCCGGCTCATGGGCTATCAACAAAGACTGGATAGGAACGGTCGGGATAACGTTTACTTACCGGCTCGACGAAAGCCGCACCTGCGCCGCCTATAACCGCCATGAGCCGCTTATCTTCCCGCTGAAAGGGAAACGCATCGAGAATTAGGAATTAAGAATTGGCTGGCGCACCAGCCAACTTACGGTTTACAACGTATGACTTACAACTTATGACTTACGACTTACAACTTACGGCTATACCTTCGCATGTGGCGGTGATTATGGACGGCAATGGGCGTTGGGCAAAACGCCGGTTACAAAACCGTATTTTCGGGCACCGGAATGCTATCCGCGCAGTACGTGAAACGGTGGAAACGGCTGCCGAAACCGGCGTACGCTACTTAACGCTTTACACTTTTTCCGAAGAGAACTGGCAACGCCCGCAAGCGGAAGTGAACGGGTTAATGGAACTCCTGATAGACGCGATTCAAAAGGAAACGCCCACGCTGCTGGAAAACAATATCCAGTTGCGGTACATCGGTTGCATTGACTTGCTGCCGGCAGCTGTGCGGGAAAAGTTGCAACAATGTATCAACGAAACCGCCGGCGGCGCCACCATGACCCTGACGCTCGCATTAAGCTACAGCGGGAAATGGGATATTGCCGAAGCCTGCAAACGTTGTGCAACCGCCGTGCAGCAGGGCGAACTGGCGGTTGCGGAAATCACCGCCGCGACCATCGAAAACTGCTTGTCAACCGCCGGCACGCCGCCGCCCGACCTGCTCATACGTACGGGCGGCGAGCAACGCCTCAGCAATTTTATGTTGTGGCAAACGGCTTACACTGAATTTTACTTTACCGACGTCCTCTGGCCTGACTTTTCCAAACAGCATTTCCTCGACGCCCTGAAAGAATATAACCGTCGCGAACGCCGCTACGGTAGAACCAGCGAACAGTTGACGGATTGAACGGCGCAATTCGTGCGGAACACAGGCGTTCCGCTATGCTCCGGCATTGCTCCGCGCGAAAGGACTACCAACATACCGCTCCTAATGGGGTTGTGAAGCCGCATAGCAGCGTATTGTAAGATGTAAAATTAAATGCATTGAACTTGGAAAAATACAAAAAATATTTGCAGATAAAAAAAATGTAGTTATATTTGCAGCGTTATTGACGTTCTTTTTTTATGATGAAGAAGTAGGCAATTATTGATGTGCCTATTTAATTCCATTCTTAGGAACTTAGCAAATTCGAGTGTAAAAGGAATTAAAAGTATCACTATTAAGACGTGAACTTTATTGATTTTTTATACGGGTATGCTAAGACCTCTAAGAATGATTACTGAAGTTCACGTTTCGATTTTATTACCAAATAAAAGGAAGCGATGAAAATTGGCAGTGAATAAAAAATTGCAGCAGGGGATTGTTTTATAAATATTGTTTGTGTTTGTGGGTACGTATATAAAACAATCTCCAAAAGCTGCAAAAATACAGGACATAGATGTTA
>JAITKG010000191.1 GCA_031278495.1 Prevotellaceae bacterium
GTGGTGGCGGTGCAGGTTGTACCCGCAGCGCGCTGCCACCGTGTGGAGCTGGTGGTTGGGCAGGCTGTTGCCGAACACCCTGCGCGCGGCGCGACAGGTGCAATAGAACGTATAAGCCGGGTAAACCATGCCGTAGGCTTCATGCGCTGCCCGCAGGCAACCCTCGTCGAACGGACTGTTGTGGGCGACTAAAGGAAGTCCGGCGATTTTCGGCGCGATCTCTGCCCATACAGCGGGAAAGCCGGCAGCATTTATGGTGTCGTGGTACGTCATGCCGTGTACGTTGGTGCAAAACCACGCATAGTCGTTAGGCGTGGGGCGTATCAGCCGATGAATGGTTTCCGCTATTTGCCCGTTGCGGACAATCACCACGCCCACGCTGCAAACGCTCGAACGGTTTCCGTTGGCGGTCTCAAAATCTATAGCGGCAAAATCGGTCACTACCGGCGTTTTTTGTTTGCAAAGATACAACATAACTACGCTAAAACAGGTCGTCATATCATAAAAATCCTATTTAATAGCGCGGAATACTATAAAAATTGTAGATTATTAAAATAAAATTTGTAAATAAGAAAATTAGTTTTATATTTGCAGCGTTAATATGTTTCTTTGACATGTTGGAATTGATATATTAAACATATATCGCTTTAGCTTTTATTCGACGACGATATCGGAATCGCGAAAAATTTCACATAGTCTGAATATAAGTAAGAGCAACCTCGCTAAGAGTAGATGTGGGTTGTTATGCTTATTGACTATGTGGGTTTTCGCGAACCTCGATATCGAACAAGTATAGCATTCATTTCTACTCTTGGTTTTTTTGATGAAACAATGAATATAGTACGGTAAAAGTTGAAAAATTAAAATGCAGACCAAAATTTCTGCAATCATTGGCAGCGGATAAAAACTTGCAGCGGGGGATTGTTTTATAAATGTCGTTTGTGTTTGTGGGTACGTATATAAAACAATCTCCAAAAGCTGCAAAAAAGAGATTAGGTGATTAAGTGATTAGGTGGCTGGCGCGGCGGCTGACTTACAACAAAAACAATGAATAAAAATTACAATAACATGAAGCATCCTCACTCCCCCTTCGGGGATTGGGGGGCTTCTAAAAAAAAAAAATTATGAAAAAGATTTTTCTTTCTTTCCTTTCCCTTATGGGGTTAGGCTTTCCTGCATTGGCACAAAGCCACATTAACATCGAACTGCTCAGTGCGACTTACACTACGCCTGCCGTGCAATTCCGCGTATCATGGGATGCTATTCCCGAAGGAACTTGCCATAATTCCAAAATCTGGTTATGGGTTGATTTTATCAAAATAGAAAACAACCAGCCTTCCGGCACGTGGACACGCGCCACCGTTGCCAATCCTTCGCCCGGAACATTTGAAGCGGACAACAACAAAGGTTTCTGGTTGCAGGGGAACAGCAGTAGTTATAGTCAAATTGTAACGGTGGCATTAACGAATATTCAGGCAAACGCCAAATTCAATTGGTGCGCTTATGCTTCCGACTGCCCGCCGAATGTAACAATAAACAATGGAACGTATACATTAAAAGGTACGCCACCGTTTATTATCAATACTTCTATCATTGAAAAGGGGAAAAGTTATTCGGGAGGATGTATAACTTCATTAACCGATGCAACTGGTTGTTCCGGTATTATACCTGTATTTTCTGCAGGTGCTATTCAAACAACAGCAGCCTATAAAAACTGTTATAATACCAGTGGTAGTAATATATCTGAAGCTGTTCATCCAAGTGGTGGATCTGGCGCCTACACCTATCAGTGGACGGTTAGTTATAATGGCAATTCCAGCGCCATAATAAATGGAGCTACTGGCGCTACTTATACCCCTCCTGCCACAACTACTGCGGGAACGTATGTATATAGACGGCAAGTAAGAGACAATTTATGTAATACTACTTTTTCTCTTTCTGAAGGAACAGTTACAAGAATAGTATTGCCTGATTACATAAGCATTTGCGGGATTGATGTGAAAATGTGCGACGCTGGACGTTCTACACATAATCCGGGTAATCTTTGCCCTACGGGTTGGAGGTGGCCATCCGCCTTAGAAGGTTGCTGTATGAGCATGTATCCCGAACAACTGAATTTAACACAACCACCGTATTGGGTAAGCACGAAAGAGTCGGCCACTGTCTATCTACATTTCTGGACGATTCCCGGTACAGTGTGTATAAATGCAGGTTGTAATTATGGCACGTTGTGTACACCCACAGACCCGTTACTGAATAATTCAGTTCGTTGTGTGCGCTAAATAAGTAATTATCTATTTTAAAATTTTATCTTGACTATAAAAACGAATAGCGTTATGGCTGCCGCATGCCCTGTAATCATTAGGGTTTCGGCAGGCAGCCTGTTCCATAAAAATGGTTGCCGTACAAAATTATTTTATCAATTTATCCCTCTATTCAGGCAGTCATTTTCCGGAAATTGTTAAGGACTTGTTTGTAAATTCAAAAAATAGTAGTACCTTTGCAACCCATTTTTTGGAATAGTAAGTAAAAAAGAATAACATTAAATTATGCCAACAATTCAACAACTTGTACGCAAAGGACGCGTGCAAATCGAAGAAAAGAGTAAGTCGCGCGCATTGGACGCCTGTCCGCAACGGCGTGGCGTATGTGTGCGCGTGTACACCACAACTCCCAAGAAACCTAATTCGGCTATGCGCAAAGTAGCCCGTGTGCGCCTCACCAACCAGAAAGAAGTGAACGCTTACATTCCGGGTGAAGGGCACAATTTGCAAGAACACTCTATTGTATTGGTGCGCGGCGGGCGTGTAAAAGATTTGCCGGGGGTGCGTTACCACATCCTGCGCGGCGCATTGGATACCGCCGGCGTAGAAGGACGTACGCAAAGCCGTTCGCTTTATGGCGCCAAACGCCCGAAAGCAAGCGCATCATCGAAAAAATAATACGTGAAACCGTAATGCTTTTTTTGCATAACGTTCACATTTAATATAAAAAAATAATAACAACATGAGAAAAACGAAGCCTAAAAAGAGGATTCTACTTCCTGATCCCAAGTACGGGGACGTGCTTGTAACGCAGTTTGTAAACAACCTGATGTTAAAGGGGAAGAAGAGTATTGCCTACGGCATTTTTTACGATGCAATTGATTTGGTAGGCGAGAAGATGAAAGATTCTGAAAAGGCTCCGCTCGAAATTTGGAAGAAAGCGCTTGAAAACGTAACCCCGCAAGTGGAAGTAAAAAGCCGCCGCGTGGGGGGCGCCAACTTTCAAGTTCCGACGGAAGTACGCCCTGACCGGAAAGTTTCATTAAGTATTAAACATTTAATATCTTTTGCCCGCAAACGCAGCGGCCATTCGATGGCTGAAAAGCTGGGCGCCGAAATACTTGCGGCGTTCAACGAAGAAGGCGGCGCATTCAAGCGGAAAGAAGATATGCATAAAATGGCGGAAGCCAACAAAGCTTTTGCCCATTACAGATTTTAGTTTGGCAAGGAGATAAAATGGCGAGAGACTTAAATTTTACACGCAACATTGGTATCATGGCGCACATCGATGCGGGAAAAACCACCACATCGGAGCGTATTCTGTACTACACCGGCAAAACGCATAAAATAGGCGAAGTACACGAAGGCGCGGCAACTATGGACTGGATGGTGCAGGAACAGGAACGCGGCATCACTATTACTTCGGCTGCGACGACGGCTTTTTGGAATTATGGCGGAAAAACATTTCAGATAAATTTGATTGATACTCCGGGACACGTCGATTTTACAGTAGAAGTAGAGCGTTCGTTACGCGTGCTTGACGGCACTATTGCTACTTTTTGCGCGGTAGGTCGTGTGCAGCCGCAGTCGGAAACCGTTTGGCGGCAAGCCGACAAATACCGTGTGCCAAAAATAGCATTCGTAAATAAGATGGACCGCGTTGGCGCTGATTTCTTGGCGGTGGTCGAAGAAATTAAAGAAAAATTAGGCGCTACGGCAATTCCTGTTTGCCTGCCCATCGGCGCAGAAGAAAAATTTGAAGGAATTGTTGATTTAATTGCCAACAAAGCGATTTACTACGATGCCGAAAGCAAGGAATTGGTCAATTACCAAATCAAGGAAGTGCCCGAGCACATGAAAGCCGAAGTCGAAGAATGGCGCGGCAAATTGGTAGAGTCCATCGCGGAATACAACGATGCGCTATTGGAAAAATTCTTTGAAAACCCCGATTCCATTACCGAAGAAGAAATTATTGAAACCCTGCGCAAAGCTACGGTGGACATGGCGGTTGTTCCTGCCTGTTGTGGTTCTGCATTCAAAAATAAAGGCGTGCAATTTTTGCTTGACGCTGTGATGCGTTACTTGCCTTCCCCGCTGGACAAGGGAAATGTAACAGGCAAAAATCCCGACACTGAAAAAGAAGAAATCCGCAAACCCGAAGCCAAAGAACCTTTCTGCGGACTGGTATTTAAAATCGCTACCGATCCTTTTGTTGGACGGTTGGCGTTCATCCGCGCTTATTCCGGGAAACTGGATGCAGGAAGCTATGTGTTCAATACGCGTTCGGAAAAGAAAGAACGGGTGGCGCGTTTATACCAAATGCACTCTAACAAACAAAACCCGATTGAATGTGTGGAAGCCGGCGATATCTGCGCTGCCGTAGGTTTTAAAGACCTTCGCACGGGCGATACGGTGTGCGATGAAAAGCATCCGGTAACATTGGAATCCATGACTTTCCCTGACCCGGTGATTGGCTTGGCGGTAGAACCGAAAACGCAAAAAGACTTGGATAAATTAGGCGTTGCGTTAAATAAATTGTCGGAAGAAGACCCGACCTTTACCGTGAAAAGCGACCAGGAAACCGGGCAAACCGTTATCAGCGGCATGGGCGAGTTGCATCTGGAAATTATTGTTGACCGCCTTAAGCGCGAATTTGGCGTGGAAATTAACCAAGGCGCGCCGCAGGTTAATTACAAGGAAGCTATTCGCGGCTCTATTCAAGGCTTCCGGGAAGTGTTCAAAAAACAAACCGGCGGTCGCGGTAAATTTGCCGACATTATTGTGGACATCGCATCCGCTGATGAAGGCGTTACAGGGCTTCAATTTATTGATGAAGTAAAAGGCGGTAATATCCCGCGCGAATATATTCCTTCGGTGGAAAAAGGCTTCAAAGCGGCGATGGCCAACGGCGTGTTGGCGGGTTACGAAGTGCCTGCGTTAAAAGTTACGCTGAAAGACGGTTCGTTCCACCCGGTGGATTCCGATTCGCTGTCTTTCGAAATTTGCGCACGCGCCGCTTTTCGTCATGCACTGCCGAAAGCGCAGCCAATTTTAATGGAGCCTATCATGTCGTTGGAAGTAGTAACGCCCGAAGAATACATGGGCGACATTATCGGCGATTTGAACAAACGTCGCGGACAGATTACCAGCACGGATTCCAAAGGAAATGCCCGCATCATAAAAGCCAGCGTACCCTTGTCGGCGCAGTTCGGTTATGTAACGGCATTACGCACATTGTCGTCGGGACGCGCTACGAGTACTATGGAATTTTCGCACTATGCGGAATTGCCGGCAAACCTTGCGAAGGAAGTCATCGAAAAAACCGGCGGCGGACGCAAGAAAGACGCTGATTTGGATGAATAATAATCTTTACATCTTGGATTTTTTAAATTAAAAATAACATGAGCCAAAAAATCAGAATAAAACTGAAATCCTACGATCACATGCTGGTTGACAAATCAGCCGATAAAATCGTGAAAACGGTAAAAGCTACGGGCGTTGTAGTAAGCGGACCAATTCCCCTCCCGACCGATAAAAAGATTTTTACCGTCAATCGTTCTACGTTCGTGAATAAAAAAGCGCGCGAACAGTTTGAGTTGAATTCATTCCGCCGGTTGCTCGACATTTACAGCTCTACGCCCAAAACCGTAGATGCTTTAATGAAACTCGAACTACCCAGCGGCGTGGAAGTAGAGATTAAAGTACTGTAGTTTTACTTTACAAACGCGAAGTTACCGATATAACCTGCTCTGCAAAGAGTGGGTTTTGTTGTTTGTTTTCGCTTATGCCCGTTAATGATGCATGATATTTCTTTTTTCGAGCAGGTATGGGAAGTCGTAAGGCATATTCCTTGCGGGCGTGTTACGAGCTATGGCGCCATAGCGCGGGCGTTAGGCTCGGCGCAGTCGTCGCGCATGGTCGGGTGGGCGATGAATGCGGCGCATGGACAGTCCGGCATACCTGCCCACCGCGTAGTAAACCGTAACGGATTATTAAGCGGGAAAATGCACTTCGGCTCCCCGCAGGAGATGCAACGCCGCCTTCAACCTGAAGGCATAAAGGTGAAAAAAGATAAAATCGTTGATTTCGAAAAACTGTTTTGGGATCCGATAAAAGAGTTGGGGTAGGGAAAAAAATAAATTGGTTATCGTTTTGCCTATTTATGCCCGGACGAAACATTTTTATCTGCAAACTTTTTTTTGCGTAACTTTACAAAAATTTTTAGATATTGAATTATGAAAAAGCTTTTATTCCTGCTATGGTTACCGGTTGCCGTAAATTTACCGGCACAAGAGCGTATAGCGCCGACGATTGAACAGATTGAACGTTTTTCACGTACCACTTTGAATGTAGTGTTGCCGGGCGAAAATATTATCCTCGAAGCGGCTTTGAAAGAAGCAATGGAAAACAAATGGAAACTTACGCCGCTAAAATTTATTGGCAAACCGGAATTTGAAGCAAACACCGGCGATGCAAACCGCACCTTCCTTCTCTTGGTGGGCGGCAGTTTCCAAAAGAACCCGGAAGAAAAATTGTTTGCCTATACTTTCCTGAACTTGTTGATGGGTGGCGGCGTATCATTGGAAACCTTGTCTGAATTTTTGTTGTTGCCGGTATCGTGCGACGGGCAGTCGATTGACAAGTCGCTGCTGTTCATGGATGCGTTTGTGGATATTATACAACGCCATATTGTGAGCATGCAACAAAACCCCAAATTGGCGAAACAAAGGTTAGACGATATTTACAATAAAAATGTCGAACGCTTAACCGGACGTTACCTGATGCTGGTGAAAGACGACATTACTTACACGATAACCGAAGAAGAAAAACAACAACAATTCAACAACCGCTTGTATCTCGTAGAAGACAGCGATGTGGAAAACGTCGTAACGACGGAGGCAAAGAACCAAGTCGTTGGACTGACACTGTATCCGCGCGTGGGAAACCCGAAAGGAACTTTTTGTTACAATATGCTGATTGCTGCCGATACGCATGAACTCATCTACTTCAAGCGGCATAAGGTAAACAAAAAAGATAATCAAGGTTTTTTGAAAGAAGAATTAAAACGTTTCGGCATTTACCTGCGAAAATCAAAATAAAGAAAGCGTATGAAGACAACGGTTTTTACAGCAAATCATATTAAGTTAGGCGCGAAAATGCTTTCGTTTGCCGGTTACAACATGCCGGTAGAATATTCCGGCATTAACGACGAACACCTTGCCGTGTGCGGGAAAGTGGGCGTATTTGACGTTAGCCACATGGGCGAGATTTGGGTAAAAGGCGCGAATGCACTGGCGTTTATACAATATGTAACATCGAACGACGCGGCTGTATTGACGCCCGGAAAAGTGCAATATTCGGCTTTCCTCAACGGAAAAGGCGGCATTGTGGACGATTTGCTGGTATATTGCATCGACGCGCAAACGTATTTGTTGGTCGTGAACGCCGCCAATATCGAAAAAGATTGGAACTTTTTATGTTCGCATGCGCCGCGCTTCCACATCACGCCGGGAAAAGAACTGTACAACGCTTCCGATGAGATTTGCCAATTGGCGATACAGGGACCGCTGGCATTGAAAACCATTCAAAAAATTTGCAGCCAGCCAATCTCCGGAATGGAATACTATACTTTCCAAAAGCTAACGGTAGCAGGCATTCCCAACGCTATTCTTTCCATTACCGGATATACGGGCGCGGGCGGCGGGGAAATTTATGTCGCCAACGAAGACGGCGCGCGCTTGTGGGACGCGGTGTTTGAAGCCGGGCGGGAATTCGGCATCCAACCCATTGGCTTGGGCGCGCGCGATACGCTGCGTTTGGAAATGGGCTTCTGCCTTTATGGCAACGATATTGACGACGCCACTTCACCCATCGAAGCAGGTTTGGGATGGATTACCAAATTCAGCGAGGCGAAGGGCAATTTCATTGACCGGGCTTTACTGGAACGGCAGAAACAGGCAGGCGTTACGCGCAAGTTAGCCGGTTTTCGCATGGTGGATAAAGGCGTCCCGCGTCATGGATACGAATTGTGCGATGCAACGGGCGCAACGATTGGCGCCGTTACTTCCGGCACTATGTCGCCCATGCTGAAAGCGGGCATTGGCTTGGGATACGTTCCGCCGGCGCTGGCAAAAGCCGGATCCGGGATTTTTGTCAAAGTACGCGAACGCTTGCTCAAAGCAGAAATAGTGAAATTACCATTCCGCAAAAATGCCCACTAAAAAATATTTGCGGGAAGCGAATATTTTATTTATCTTTGCAGCCCTAAATAAAAAACGCAACCGCTTACACTGGATACAGATGCCGGTAATGTTGCACAAAAACTTAAAATTATGGACTTAATTAAGATTGCCGAACAGGCGTTTGCCACCGAAGCAAAAAACTTTCCGGTATTTAAAGCCGGCGATACGATTACGGTAACTTATCGCATCAAGGAAGAAAATAAGGAACGGTTGCAAAAATTTCGCGGCGTATGTATCCAGCGCAAAGGCGCCGGCGTTACACAGACATTTACCGTGCGGAAAATTTCCAATGGCGTAGGGGTTGAACGCATTTTCCCGCTAACCTCGCCGTTCATTGAAAACATAGAACTGAACAAAACCGGCAAGGTGCGCCGCGCACGGATTTTCTACCTGCGCAAACTCACCGGAAAGAAAGCGCGCATCAAAGAAAAGAAAATGGCGCTGATAGTAGAAGATAATACGGCGCAGGAATAATAAACCTGTTGGCCCCATAGCTCAACTGAATAGAGTATTTGACTACGGATCAAAAGGTTGCAGGTTTGAATCCTGCTGGGGTCACAAACAAAAGGAAAACCGCTATTTTTAGCGGTTTTTTT
>JAITKG010000193.1 GCA_031278495.1 Prevotellaceae bacterium
TTTTTTTTCATGGGCTATTTGAAATTACATTTCACCAAAACAGGCAATGAAAAAACAAATCAACAAAATTTTGTACTTTTGCAAACAAATGAAATTTTTTACACAAATTAGCACATAAAATTTATGGCAACAACAGCAGATTTCAAAAACGGATTATGTATCGAATACAATGGCAAACCCTGCTCCATTGTTTGGTTTCAGCATGTGAAACCCGGCAAGGGCGGCGCGTTTGTAAAAGTGAAAATGCGTAACCTCGAAAACGGGCGCATCCTGGAAAACACCTTTAATGCCGGTGAAAAAGTTGACCTCGTGCGTATCGAACGCCGCCCCTACCAGTTCCTGTACAAGGACGAAAGCGGCTTCCACTTCATGCACAACGAAACATTTGAACAGGTAGACTTATACGAAGACATGGTGGACAACGCCGACCTGATGAAAGAAGGGCAATACGTGGAAATGATGTTCCATGCCGACGACGAGCGCGTATTATCGTGCGAATTGCCGCCTTTTGTGGAACTGGAAGTAACGTATGCCGAGCCGGCAGTCAAAGGCGACACGTCGGGTTCGACCAATGCGCAGAAGTCCGTAACGGTGGAAACCGGCGCGGAGATTATGGTTCCGCTGTTCGTCAATCAGGGCGACCGCATCAAAATAGATACCCGCAGCCGCGAATATTCCGAACGGGTCAAATAAAATTAAGAATTAGCTGGCGTCGTTGCATGGATGCTGGTCAATGCTTAACTTTATTGCTCCTGTATTTTATCATTCATTAAAAAATAACATGAAACGAGACACCCAATTATTCGAACTTATTAAAAAGGAAGAAAAACGCCAAACACACGGCATAGAGTTGATAGCTTCCGAAAATTTTGTGAGTCCGCAAGTGTTGGAGGCTATGGGTTCCGTGCTTACCAACAAATATGCCGAAGGTTATCCCGGCGCCCGCTACTATGGCGGTTGCGAAGTTGTTGACCAAAGCGAACAGTTAGCCATCGACCGTTTGTGCCGGTTATTTGGCGCGGCGTACGCCAATGTGCAGCCGCACTCCGGCGCACAAGCCAATATGGCGGTATTCATGGCTTGCCTGCATCCCGGCGATACGTTCATGGGACTGGATTTGGCGCATGGCGGACATCTCTCGCACGGCTCGCCGGTGAACGTATCGGGCATTTTATACAAAGCCGTTTCCTATGGCGTGAAAGAAGATACCGGCTTGATAGACTATGATCAATTAGAAAAATCTGCGCTGGAACATCGCCCGAAACTCATTGTGGGCGGGGCTTCCGCTTATTCCCGCGATTGGGATTATGCGCGGATACGCGCTATTGCCGACAAAATAGGCGCTATTTTTATGGTGGACATGGCGCACCCTGCCGGATTGATTGCTGCGGGATTGCTGGATAACCCCGTGCCTCACGCGCATATTGTTACCTCTACCACGCACAAAACGCTGCGCGGTCCCCGCGGCGGCGTTATCCTGATGGGAAAAGATTTTGAAAATCCATGGGGCATAAAAACGCCCAAAGGCGAAACGAAAATGCTGTCTGCCGTCCTTAATTCAAGCGTATTTCCCGGCATACAGGGCGGTCCGCTGGAACATGTGATTGCTGCAAAGGCGGTGGCGTTTTATGAAGCATTGCAACCCGGATACAAGGATTACCAATCGCAAGTAAAGAAAAACGCAACGGCAATGGCGAATGCCTTCACAGCGGCGGGATACAAGATTGTTTCCGGCGGAACGGACAACCACTTATTACTAATTGACCTGCGCAGCAAATTCCCGGATCTCACCGGCAAACAGGCGGAGAAAGCATTGGTGCAAGCCGGTATTACGGTGAATAAAAACATGGTGCCGTTCGACTCGCGTTCGCCATTCCAAACGTCGGGCATCCGCGTAGGCACGCCGGCGGTTACCACGCGCGGGCTGAAAGAACAGGACATGGCGCAGGTAGTGAAACTCATTGACAAAACGCTGGCAAATATAGCGGATGAAATAACGATTGCTGTCGTCAACCATGAAACCAAAGAGCTAATGGCAAACCGCCCGCTGTATGCATGGTAGAAATAGTTGAAAGTTGAGGATTGAAAGTTGAAAATGAAGTCAGCGGAGCGTTCCGTGCGGGGAACGTCATTCCGACCGGAGCGGCGAGGCACGAGCAGCGCAGCGGAGGAATCTACCCCAGAATGCAGGGCGGTGCAAAGCAGCAAGCGCAGGACGCAGCAGATTCCGCGACTTCGTTCGGAATGACGGGCGGCGGGGAAATATTGTGCGCCGTTTGCCGCGTGAAGCGTGCCGTGCAATTCGCAAATTTTGTTTATCTTTGCAGCACCTAAAGGTTTTGTTATGGAAAAGCAAATAGCAATATCCTATCCTGAAACATTGGCATTTTCTTTGAAAATGAAAAAACGGGAATTTGAAAGGGAAATAAAAGCTATTTCCTTAGTAAAACTTTATGAATTAGGAAAAGTATCATCGGGCATAGCGGGAAAAATATTAGGCATTTCACGTTTGGAATTTCTAAAATTATTATCTCTTTACGGTGTGTCTTACTTTTCAAGCGAAGATTTAGAATCAGACGCCGCCAATGCCTAAAGTTATCTCGAATACAACGCCTATTTTATCATTGCTAAAAATCAACAGGCTAAATTTGCTGCGGGATTTATATGGTACTGTTATTATCCCGGAGGCTGTCTATCAAGAGCTGGAAAAGAAATGGCGTTTTATACCGATTTAACCCAAATTGCATGGATAAAAATTGTGCGGATACATAATAAAACCAATGCCCTGTTTTATTTTTTCGATTTAGATGCGGGCGAAACTGAAGTATTGATTTTAGCACATGAAGAACACGCAGATTTGGTTATCTTGGATGAAACTATCGGGCGCATGTATGCCCAATGGATGAATCTAAAACTAACAGGAACTATTGGGGTTTTATTAAAAGCCAAAGCGCAGGGATTGATTGAAAAAATCGCGCCGTTATTACACGAATTGAAAGAAAAAGGTTCATGGTTAAGTCCTGCACTTGTAACAAAAACCTTGCAACTGGCAGGAGAAGCCTAAAGCCATTCCGGGCGAATAATGCACGATGAATCAGGCGACCGCCACTGCATTTAAATCTAATAAATCTGTAAATTGTTTCCGGCGGCAGTCCAAATCTGTAAATCCCCCGTGCTTCGTTATTTCGCCCCTCCGGGGCTTTTAATTTGTATGGGAATTATCTTACCCCGCGCTTACGCATGGGGCTATTATAATGCCGCGCCTTCGGCGCTCCACACCGTGCGCCGTGCTTGCAGCAGATTCCGCGACTCCGCTCGGAATAACGGGCGGCGGGGGAAGCGTTTCTCGCTTTACTTTTTTTTGTATCTTTGTGGGGAAATTCTCATTTATTATGAATACGCTTTTATCAGTTCCGAACAAAGGTGTTTTTCATCCGCAATTTATAAAAGATACAGCGGGCAACCGGTTGGTCGTGCTTCCCCAAGAAGAATTTGAAGTGTTGTTGGAGGAAAAAACGCATGCGCTATCCCTTGCCGAAGTATTGGCAAAAGAATCCAAAGCCGTACAGGCATCTTCCATCGAAGTCCTTCGCGAATTTGAGGCTATTGAGATATGATATGCAAGCAATTTGACATTTGGCTGGCAGACTTGAATCCCCGCATGGGACAGAAGCAGGAAAAATCCGACCGGTACTTATTATCCAGACCAATCTGCTAAACAGCCTTCCTCACCTGTCTACGCTTATTTGCCCAATAACTACCCATATCACCGAAAACGCATCTGTTTTGCGTGTGTCATTAAAAGAAAGCATAGCCAACCTGCATCAGGATTGTGATATAATGATAGACCAAATAAGAGCCATTGACAATAAAAGGTTACTTAAAAAACTGGGGACATTGCCCGAACCTTTTATTGAACAAGTCAAAAAAATATTTTACTGATATTGGATATCTATTAAAATTTCAAGGTTTAAATTTTGCCACGCTTCAGGTTCCGTACGCCGTGCTTGCAGCAGATTCCACGACTCCGTTCGGAATGACGGGCGGGGGGAAATCCCGTTTACCGTACATCGTGTACCGCGCGCTGCGCTGTGCGCAAAATCAGGTAACTTGCCTGTCCGGCAAAAAAATACTATATTTGTAACGGTAATTTTAAAAATTTATTGCTATGAAAACAACAAATATTTTAGCAGCAGCCATAGCGGCAACGTCTTTTTTATTTACCGGATGCCTCGGCGACCCGGTAGAACCGGAAGTAAAATCCGCTTATGTGGCGGTCGTCGTAAATAACGGCAACGGGCAGAACGGTTCGGTGAACTACTATTTTGAAAACGACGGCAGCATGATTAAAGACCCGTTTGACTACAGCTATAACGCTACCTATCGTTCCATCCAAATGGTGGGCGACCGCCTTTGCCTGGTGACCAACGACAAAGACGCCATCCTCTACTTTGATATTATGGGGCGCGTGCTTGGCTCGCCGAGAACGGACAACCTGCAAACGCCGCGCTTTGCAACCGCTACCACAAACTATACCTTCGTTTCCAATTGGGGCGAAGAAACCGGCGGCAGCTACCAAAGTTCGTACATTACCGTTTTCAACAAATCCGATTATTCCTTTTATAAAAAACTGCCCTGCGGTTCTCAAGCCGAAGGTATCGTCGCCTACAAAGACCGCTTGTTCGTAGCGACCGGCGAAGGCGTCGAAGTATTCAGCACGCTCAATACCGATTTTGTGCTCGAAGGCGCTATCCATGCATCCACATTGACGGGCAATGCCAAACATTTTGTGGCGGACAGTTTGGGGTTTATGTGGGTATCTTATGCCAACGGCGGGCTGTTGCATTTTGACCCGTCGTCGCGGAGAATTATCCGCGAGCTGCCGAACGTCCCGGTGGATGCGGAAACCGGCTTCATCGCTATTACCAAAGACGGGAAGAAGGTTATCAGTTACGCCAACACGCCTCAGGCAACGGTTGTAGCTACGGATATTTTAACCGGCGAACAGACCGTGTTGATAGAAGGGAACTATAATATCACTGCGCTTGGCGTAAGTCCGTTTACCAACGATATCCTCATTGCCGACACTGCGTCCGGCGGGGAAAGCACGTTCATGGCTTTTGATGAAACCGGCCACAAGAAAGGCGAAATAAACACCGGCACGCATACCGGATATATTACTTTCTTCGGCTATTACTATTATTAAAACGGATAGCTGGAAAGCGGCAAAAGGAAAACTAATGCGCTTGTTGCAGTTTATGATATCGCGCCGCTAAAACGGCAAGTCGTCGCCTTCTGCCGCGTCGATAGCCGGCGGTTCGGTTGGAATAGCAGCCGGACGGTTATCATTCTCGGGGCGCTTTCCCAACAAGCGCATGACATCGGCTACGATTTCCGTAGTATAACGTTTCTGCCCGCTTTGGTCTTCCCAGTTCCTTGTACGCAAGCGACCTTCAATAAATACTTGGCTGCCTTTGCGCACGTGCTTTTCCACGATTTCCGCCAGATTCCGCCAAAACACAACATTGTGCCATTCGGTTTGTTCTTTCACAGTGCCGCTGCGGTCTTTAAACCGTTCCGTTGTAGCTATGGGGAGGGTAACTACCGCTACATCATTTTCCAGGTGCCGGATATCAGGGTCTTTTCCAACATTTCCTATCAACATTACTTTGTTCAACATAAGAGTGTATTTTTAAGTGAATAATCACTGCTAAGGTAAGAATAATTTTTGAATATTTGGTTATTTTTCCAAAAAAATTGTTACCAACCGCGGCAGCGAATAACTGTCGAGCATGCTGGAAGAAATGTTCAAATAGCCGGTCTGTAAGGCGGGGGAAATTTTTGAGACGTCAATCGTGTAAAAAGTGGCGAACAAAGTTTGATGGGTCAGTTGGTGCTTAATTTCCCCAGAAACACGGCAAATTTTCCATGTAGCGTCCCCGAAAAGAGTCGCCCATTTTTCACTGGCGGACAGTTTCCCGAACGGCACGCGTCCGGCGGTTTCAATTAACGGAAACTCATACAAGCCTTGCCAAATGTCCTTTTCCGTGCGTTTGCGGATGAACACGGAATCTTTATGCCGGATAAACAAATAGTAAAAATAGCGGATGCGTATCGCTGTGCGTTTACTTTTCACCGGGAATTTTTCGACGGATTTATGCGCAAAGGCATAACAACCGGCTAACAGTGGGCAGCCGGCGCAAAGCGGCTTAGCCGGCGTGCAAACCAATGAACCGAAATCCATCAATGCCTGATTGAAGTCGCCGGGATGCGCAGGCGGAATCAGTTCTTCCGCCAGTCCGGCAAACAGTTTTTTGCCGGCGCCGGTATCTACCGGCTCGTCCATGCCGAATACGCGCGATAAAATGCGGTAACCGTTGCCGTCGATAGCCGGCACGGCTTCATTAAAAGCAAATGAAGCAATAGCGGCGGCTGTGTAAGGTCCGACGCCTTTTAGCTTCAGCAATGCTTCACGGGAACGGGGAAAACGCCCGCCGTATTCCGCCACGATTTGTTGCGCCGTGCCGTGCAGGTGGCGGGCGCGGGAATAATACCCCAAACCCTGCCACAGGCGCAACACTTCATCAAGGGGCGCGGCTGCCAAGTCTTGCACCGCCGGGAAGCGTTCTATAAACCGCCGGTAGTAGGGTTCGCCCTGCCCGACGCGCGTCTGTTGCAAAATAATTTCCGACAGCCAGATTTTATACGGGTCGCCGGTCTGCTTCCATGGCAAGTACCGGCGGTGTGCGCGGTACCATTCCAACAGTTCTTTTGCAAAATCCACTTTTTTGAAGTTTGAGATGAAGTATGGTGTATGAACAGCGCGTCATTCCGGGCGAAGCGTTGTTCCGTTCCCCATGTTCCGTTCCCGTTAAACCGTTATTTCAGTTTAAATTCTTTTTTTATCAACGGCACAAAATCCAGTTTTTCCCAAGCGAAAAATTCTACTTCTTTGGTTGTTTTTTTGCCGTCGTAGCAGAGCGCTATTTTTTCTTTCACATTTTTGCGTCCGAAGTGCCCGTAGGCAGCCGTGCGTTCGAAGATAGGATATTTCAATCCGAAGCGTTCTACGATTTTTGCCGGGCGCAAATCGAAAATATTAGCTACTTTTTCACCTATTTGCGCATCGTCCCAAGGCACTTTGGAGCCGCCGTAGGTGTTCACGCATACGCTTACCGGCTGCGCCAATCCAATGGCATAGGCAACCTGCACCAATATTTCGCTGGCAACGCCGGCAGCCACCAAATTCTTTGCAATATGGCGCGCTGCGTAGGCTGCCGAACGGTCTACCTTGCTGGAGTCTTTTCCCGAAAAAGCGCCGCCGCCGTGCGCGCCCTTGCCGCCGTAAGTATCCACAATAATTTTGCGCCCTGTCAATCCCGTGTCGCCATGCGGGCCGCCGATAACGAACTTGCCGGTGGGGTTTACGTGCAGGATATAATGTTCGTCGAACAGTTTGTGCAGCCGTTTCGGCAACCGTTTAATAATGCGCGGCAGCAACACTTCCCGCACATCGCGGCGGATTTGCGCCTGCATTTTCGCGTCGGTATCGAAATCGTCGTGCTGCGTAGAGATGACAATGGTATGCACCCGCACCGGCTGGTTTTTTTCATTGTATTCAACCGTAAACTGCGATTTCGCATCGGGACGCAGGTACTTCATTTTTCTTTTTTCGCGGCGGATAGCCGCCAGTTCTTCCAGTGCAATATGCGAAAGCATCAGCGATACCGGCATGTATTCGTCGGTTTCGTTGGTGGCATAACCAAACATCATGCCCTGATCGCCGGCGCCCTGGTCTTCCGTTTTCTTGCGCACAACGCCCTGGTTAATGTCCGGCGACTGCTCGTGGATAGCCGACAATACGCCGCACGAGTCGCCGTCGAACTTGTAGGCGGCTTTGTCGTAGCCGATGCGGTTAATCACGCGCCGCGCCACTTCCTGCACATCAACGTAAGCCGTTGAGCGCACTTCCCCGCCGATAACCGTAAGACCGGTGGTTACAAACGTCTCGCACGCCACTTTCGCATGGGGGTCCTGGCGCAAAAATTCATCGAGGACAGCATCCGAAATTTGGTCTGCTACTTTGTCCGGGTGTCCTTCCGACACCGATTCTGAAGTAAAAAGGTAGTTGTTCATTTTTTTAATTATTTAAAGTTGTTATATTGCAAAAACCGCTTTTTTGTAGAAAAATTCAACCGGTTGAAAGTAAAAATGCTTTTTGGAAAAGTCTGGCGCGAAAGGCGCCGGGAATCGTTTTAGCATTTTTTCCTGTGGTTGCAAGCAGTCAAATCTCTCCACATTGACGGCACAAAGGTAAGAAAAGTTTTACATACTGCAAAATTTTTTTCTGCCGCGCCTGCCA
>JAITKG010000142.1 GCA_031278495.1 Prevotellaceae bacterium
TCAATATTGAGAAAGAACGTTATATTGGCACAAATGTATTATTTTATTTTTAATCTACAAAACTTTTTTTTCATCGGCTGTATTATTGATTGCCGTACCATAAAAATAAATTTTTGTAAATCACTAACCGGTATATTTATCCATTACCAATAAACAAAAGTCGTCAGTACTAATTTCTATTTTATGGCTACGTTATGCTACGTTGTTTAGCGTAACGCCGCTTTTTAGTAAGCGCGGGCAAGCACCACCCGTTGCGCCGACGGCATGCCGGTAACCATACATTTTCCGGCTTCCTGCGGGACGCCGGACGGAATACAGCGGATAGTCGCTTTGGTTTCTTCCTTGATTTTTTCTTCGGTTTCCGCCGTGCCGTCCCAATGGCAAAGGAAGAAGCCGCCGCTTTCGATACGTTGCTTAAACTCGCTGTAGCTGTCCACTGCAAACGTATTTTTTTCACGGAAATCAAGCGCTTTTTGATAAATGTTGCGCTGTATTTTTGGCAACAACTGTTCTATATATTCCGCCACGCCCGCTTGCGGAATAATTTGTTTTTCCAACGTATCGCGGCGGGCAATTTCAATGGCGTTGTTTTGCTGGTCGCGCGGACCAAGGGCAAGGCGTACCGGCACGCCTTTGAGTTCCCACTCGGCAAATTTGAAGCCCGAACGTACATTATCGCGGTCGTCTATTTTGGCGGTGATCCCTTTTGCTTCCAATTCCTTTTTCAGGATTTGCAGGCGTTCCAGCATTTGCGAAAGTTCTTCTTCACCTTTATAAACAGGCACAAGTACTGTTTGTACAGGCGCCAGTTCCGGCGGAAGCACCAAGCCGTTGTTATCGCCGTGCGTCATAATGAGCGCACCCATCAGGCGCGTGGTAACGCCCCATGAGGTAGCCCATACATAATCCAGCTCGCCGCTTTTGGTGGCAAACTGCACGTCGAAGGCTTTGGCAAAATTTTGCCCGAGAAAGTGCGACGTCCCTGCCTGCAAGGCTTTCCCGTCTTTCATCATGGCTTCGATGCACAGGGTGTCCAGCGCGCCGGCAAACCGTTCGCCGGCGGTCTTCGAGCCGACAATCACCGGAATTCCCATCCACTCGCGGAGGAAACGTTCATACACATACACCATGCGTTTCGTTTCCTCTATCGCTTCGGCTTGCGTGGCGTGTGCGGTATGCCCTTCCTGCCACAGGAATTCGGACGTGCGCAGGAATAAACGCGTACGCATTTCCCAACGCACCACATTCGCCCACTGGTTGCACAATACCGGCAAGTCGCGGTAGGATTTTATCCAGTTTTTATAGGTGTTCCAGATAATTGTTTCCGACGTAGGGCGCACAATCAATTCTTCTTCTAATTTTGCCGAAGGGTCTACCACCACCCCTTTGCCGTCGGGGCTGTTCATCAGGCGGTGGTGCGTCACTACGGCGCACTCCTTCGCAAAACCTTCGACATGCTGCGCTTCCCGGCTGAAAAACGATTTCGGGATAAACAACGGGAAATAGGCATTGACATGCCCTGTGTCCTTAATCATTTTATCCAATACCGCCTGTATTTTTTCCCAGATAGCATAGCCATACGGCTTGATGACCATACAGCCGCGTACGGCGGAGTTTTCCGCCAGCCCGGCTTTAAGCACGAGGTCGTTGTACCATTGGGAATAATTTTCTTCGAGGGTGGTTACTTCTTTTGCCATAGTATTGTTTTTGTAGTATTATTTATTCAAAAATATTTTCATTTCACACGTGGCGACGAGCTTGTCGCCGCAATGCACTTCGGCGGCGGCAAGCGTTATGTCCAACACTTCCTGCAGGATTTTCACGGTCGTAACCAGCGGCTCGCCCACCGCCGGGAACGCCGTAAAAACCATATTTTTCACCGCCGCAATATAACCCACCGGCGCAGGCAGGCATTGCTGTTTACAGGTATAGCCCACGCGCAGCGCGCACGACTGGGCGATGTGTTCGATAATGCCCGGCTCCGTCAGCCTGCCGTTTTCCACAAAGATATTATCCGGCGCAATCGTTAAGCCGGTATAAGCATATTCGCCGTCAATGCCGAACAGGGTATCGACCATCACTATGGGACTGCGTTGCGGGATATATTCCGTGATTTGGCAGCCGCTTGCTATTGCCTGTAAAGGTATTTTCATCTCCTGTTTTTCAAAACGGGTACAAAGATACGCTTTTAATTGAAAATAGCGGTTAACGCTGGCGCGGCAGAGGAGTTATGAGTTATGAATTAGCTGGCGCGGCAGCTTTCGGGAAAGTTTGGACAGCAGTAAGTGGTATCGTTATGAGTATAGCTCCGGCGATACGGTACATCACATGGCGACGACGGAATGCGCCGGCTTAAAAAAGAAACAGGCGACTTTTTGAAAAATCGCCTGCCTGTTCTTTTTGTAGTCTCGCGCGGAGTTTTTCACATACATAAATATATTATGTATCAATTTATTATTAAATATTTGTATCGCATTTGTATTGCATTTTACAAATAGAGAAGCAAAAGGGTGATTTTTTGCAAAAATAGTAAAAAAAAAATTTTTTTGTTTTTTTTTGTAATATTTCTTTTATTTCTTTTTTTCTTATTGGGTAGCTAATTAGGTGCACTAATAAAATTTAATCATTTAATTTTTAATAACTTATATTTTTAAATTGTCAAAAAACGTAGCTAATTAGGTGCACTAACCCCGAAATGTCGCTAATTAGGTGCACTTATAAAGGCGAATGTCGCTAATTAGGTGCGCTTACAGGGCAAATGTCGCTAATTAGGTGCACTTAAAATTGAAAAAAATAGAAAATGTCGCTAATTAGGTGCACTTAAAGGGACGAATTGCCATTTTAAATTTTATACAATGGAAATCTTTAACTACATTTGCAAAAATTTTAAAACTTTTAAATCATGAAAAATCTGTTTTTATTTTCCGTTAT
>JAITKG010000180.1 GCA_031278495.1 Prevotellaceae bacterium
TTTTTTACTATCTTCGCACAAACTTACGGCTTATGACTAAAAATAATTTCCGGTTAAAATCCCTTCTGCTACTCCTGTTGCCAGTAGCGTTTTTGTATGCCTGTAAACCTGCGTCGGTAGCGCCCTCGCCGGCGGGAAAGATAACGGTTACCACTTTCATGCAGCCGGTAGACAGCACGCTGGATGCGCAGCCCAATGCGGCGGCGCAGGCTATTTTGGAAAAGTACAAGCCGGCAATGGATACATTGATGTATGAAGTTATCGGGCAGTCGGACGTGGGGATGCCGCTCGCCAAACGACCGGAATCGCTGCTTTCCAACTTCACAGCCGACGCGCTGCTCGGTATTGCTGAACAGCAGGGCTGGACGCCGGTGGATGTGTCGTTATACAATTTCGGCGGCATTCGCAGTTTTTTGGCTGCGGGCGCGGTGCGTTTATACGACATATATGCGTTGTATCCTTTCGAAAATGATTTGGTGATACTGACAATACAAGGACGCTACTTGCGAGAATTGGCTGTTTTTTTTGCCGAATGGGATGTGCAGCCTATGGGAAACGTCCGGTTGGCGATTGCACAGAAGCAAGTAAAATCACTGCTTGTAGGCGGAGTCGAAGTGGACGATGAAAAAATGTACCGGCTCATCACGAATAACTTTGTAGCCGAAGGCGGCGACGGGATGCAGGTATTATCGCATGCTGCGGCAATAGAACGAACGGGTATAAACGTTCGCGACGCCATGATTGCCTACATAAAATCGCTTACTGCCGCCGGCAAACCAATCACCGCCGCCCTCGACGGAAGAGTCATTATTGAATTATGAATTTTATGAGCGCTGGCGTTAATTCCTGAAAATTTCGATGAATATGAAAAAAATTACCTTATTATTATTGCTGATATGCTGGCATGCGGCTTCCGGATTCGCACAAAGCAAACATATAACTATCCTTCACACCAACGACGTGCATAGTCAGGTAGAACCCAATAAAGATAACATCGGCGGCATGGTGCGCATAGCGACCTACATTCAGCAGGTGCGCGCTACAGAGGAAAATGTGTTGCTCCTCAGCGCCGGCGACATGTTTCAGGGAACGCCTTATTATAATCTGTTTTTCGGCGCGGTAGAAATCGAATTGATGAACGCCATGGGCTACGACTTTGCCTGCTTGGGCAACCACGAATTTGACAACGGTATTGATTCGCTGGTAAAGCGGCTGCAGGAAGCGAACTTTGAAATCATCACAGCCAATTACGATGTTTCGAAAACCGCGCTGCGCCGCTTGGTGAAGCCATACGCCATAGTGGAAAAAGGCGGTTTTAAAATAGGGATTGTAGGCGTTGGCACGGACTTGGCGCCCGTATCGTTTGGAAAAAACTGGGAGGGAATCGTCATCAATGACCCGGTGGAAACCGCAAACACTATTGCCAAACAACTCAAAGAACAACATTGCGACCTGGTAATTTGCCTTTCCCATATTGGGTACGAAGACGACATAAAACTGGCTGAAAATTCCCGGAACATTGATTTAATCATCGGCGGGCATTCCCATACGTTCCTGGAAAAACCGGATGTGCGGAAAAACCTTGACGGAAAAGACGTACCCATCACGCAAACCGGCGGCAACGGTAAATACATCGGACGAATAGATATTAAGCAGTAACAGCAGGCTGGCAGGTTGTAGTGGCTGCTTTAAGGCTTTCTTCACAACATTAACCCACATTTCTAAAACGGATTATTTACAATAGTCATGTATTTTCCGCTATATCCATAGCCGACGGCATTTCTAAATGCCCGGATAAATAGCGTTCGGAAGATATTCCAATGAGTGTTCACTGCCACAGAACACGATAGAAATTACATCCACCTGCACTTCCATCGTCAGCTTGTATCGCTGTATGTAGGCGTCTGTTGCCGCAATCAGGCGGCGTTGTTTTGCTTTATTTATGGATTGGTACGGCTCCACAAAAAAGTTTGATTTCAGCGAGCGCACTTCCACTACATGCAGGCGGTTATTTTTTTCGGCGACAATATCCAATTCTTTTTGTCCTTGTTGCCAATTTATGTGCAGGATCTTAAATCCGTTGTTACGCAAATAATCCGCAGCGATTTGTTCGCCTGTTTTCCCGGTAATTTGTTTATCAGTCATAGATATTTTGGATGTAAGGTTTCCTTTGCCTGCTGTTACTGCCCACTATCCTCGCCGGCAACCATGCCATCACATAACCTGTTGCCAACACCGCTACACCCACCAGCGTCACGTCTGTCCAGCGAATGGATACCGGATAGGTCGACACTAAAAAATTTCCGGGCATGGAAATAATTCCGAACCATTGCTGGGTAAAGCATACAAGCAATCCAAGTATAATGCCGGTTACCACGCCCAATACGGAAATCATCCATCCTTCCAGCAAGAAAATACGGTTAATCAACCGGTCGTTAGCGCCCATACTGCGCAGAACGAATACATCGCTTTTCTTTTCGATGATAAGCATGGCAAGCGAACCAAGAATATTGCATGAAATTACTATCAGCATAAATAATAAAATGGCGTATATCGCCGCCTTTTCTGATTTCATCATGCGGTGAAGCGTTGCATGCTGTTCATAGCGGTTTTTAACGGTAAAACTGTCGCCGAGTAATTTTTTGATTTGTGTTTGCACGCCGGCGGCGTCGGCGTTTGCCGCCAGTTGAATTTCTATGGCGCTTACCTCATCAGTGTAATCAAACAGGCGGCGGACAAACGGAAGAGGCACAAAAACCACATTATCGAACGACTGCTCTATCGCAAAAATGCCGGCAGGAAAAATATAATCGCTCACTAATGACGCCTCCACATCCACCAGCGATATGCGACCTTCGCGGCTGGGAGCATACACATGCAAAGGGTCTATTAAATGAACGCCTATACCTAATTTATAGGCTATCGCCCGCCCGATAACGGCTTGTTCCAATTCGCCATGCCAGGGCTTAAACTCGCCGTCCACTATGGCATCCGGAAGGCGTGTGGTAGAAAGGAAGGCGCTGTCAATACCCTTGATAGCGGCGATATCCTGATGACTGCGGTATTCCAACAATACATTTTCTTCCAATACTTCGGCAAAAGAAACGATGCCCGGCAAACGGCGCACAGCATCAAATTCCGGCGATTGCGGTATAAACGTTTTCCCGGTAGCCGGCGCAATGCGCAAATCGGCGTCGAACGTATTGTACAGCGATTTCACCAAATCTTCAAAACCGTTGTACACCGACAGCACCACCACCAGCGCCATTGTTCCAATGACCACGCCTGCCGCGCTAATCAACGAAATAATGTTAATTACGTTATGCGATTTTTTGGCGAACAGGTACCGGCGCGCTATGAAAGTAGCAAGGTGCAAGATTATTTTTTTAATAATTCATCGATTTTTTCCACATAATCCAATGAATCGTCCACTGCAAAAACCAGCTCGGGGACAATGCGCATTTGCTTGGCTATACGTTTGCCCAGCTCGCCACGGATACTGCGGGAATGCTGGTTGACCGCAGCCATTACAGCCTCCGCCCTGTCCGAAGGGAAGATACTCAACCGCACGCGCGCCAGCCCTAAATCGGGACTCATGCGCACCGACGTTACCGATACCATTGCGCCGCCATAAGCGCCCATGCCTTGCTGGCGGATAATTTCGGCAATATCTTTTTGTAGTTGCCGTCCTACTTTTTGCTGGCGTGTGCTTTCCGATTCCATTTCTATGAGGTATGAGGTATGATTTACGACTGATTTTTATTTTTGCAAATTTATCAATATCTTTGGACTTTCAAAAATAAATGTTACAAATGAATTATAAATTATGGATTATAATGTAGCCGGCGCCGGAATAATGAGTCACATTAGCACATTTAATTAGTTACATCAATTAGAAATTATGGAAATTGTTTTAAGCGGCATACGTCCCACCGGCAACCTGCATTTAGGAAATTATTTCGGTGCATTGCAAAATTTCATAAAAATGCAGCAGGAACATTGTTGCTACTTTTTTATCGCCGATTTACATTCGCTCACTACCCATCCGAAATCGTTAGGATTCCATGAGAACGTGAAAAACGTGTTGGCGGAATACCTTGCCGCCGGGTTAGACCCCGAAGTGGCTACACTCTATATACAAAGCGACGTTCCGGAAGTATCGGAACTTTACGTGCTGCTAAATATGCTGGCTTATCAGGGCGAGTTGGAACGCACCACTTCCTTTAAAGACAAGGTGCGCAAACATTCCGACAATGTGAATGCCGGTTTGCTGACCTATCCGGTGCTCATGGCTGCGGATATTCTGATACACCGCGCTGCCAAAGTGCCCGTAGGGAAAGACCAGGAACAACATCTGGAAATGACGCGTACCTTTGCCCGGCGGTTCAATAACCTCTACGGCGCAGACGTCTTCCCCGAACCTGCGGCTTTTAACTTCGGCAATAAATTAGTGAAAATTCCCGGACTCGACGGCAGCGGGAAAATGGGCAAAAGCGAAGGCAACGGCATTTTCCTTGTGGACGATGAAAAAACCGTTACAAAAAAAGTCATGCACGCCCTCACCGACAGCGGTCCCACCGCCCCCAACAGTCCGATGACGGAACCTGTCCGGAATATTTTTACCCTTTTGGAAGTGGTTTCAACGCCCGATACCGTAGCTTATTTCCGCGAAAAATACAACGATTGCAGCATCCGTTACGGCGACTTGAAAAAACAGTTAGCCGCAGACGTTTGGAAAAAAATTGCACCCATTCATGAACGCATTACCGAAATCAAAGCCAATAATGATTATTTGCGCAAAGTAACCAAAAACGGGGCGCTCAAAGCCCGCGAAAGCGCACAAGCCACCCTCAAAGAAGCTAAAAAAGCTATCGGATTCCGCACATTTTAATGTGCTAATGTGACTGATTATTTAATGTGACTAATTAGCCGCCGCGCCAGTCAGTTTCTA
>JAITKG010000187.1 GCA_031278495.1 Prevotellaceae bacterium
CATTACCGCTGCACTAAAATTGTTCGCGTAGTTTTTGTTTGGTTGTTTCCAGAAATGCGCAACATATACAGCCCATTTTCCAGACCCAGTACGGAAAAGCTGCCGTTCGTGGTGGTAACCGTCCGCACGAAACGCCCGCTCATATCGAACAAATCAATGCGGCAAGCGGCAGGTATCACGCTGCCTTCGCTTTCGGTTTCGTAACGTATGTTTACCACATCGCGGGCAGGGTTCGGGAATACCGTAACATTTTGCGTAGCGGGTTGAACGGCGTCGGGCGTAAGCGGCACCGCATCGGCGGGAATGCCGGACGCCTTGCCGAATACCGGACGGAGCATCAATGCGCCTGTATATAGCGACGGATACCACGTGTTGTTGATGTGGTAAAAAGTAACGCTGCCGGGCGCGCTGTTTGCATCATAGCCTATATTCAGGAACGTTTCGGACAGTTGTTCCCAGCCGATATAGAACGGTTGCCCGCGTTTTATTTCAATAGCTTCCGGCAGTTTGTAGGTAGTGAATTGATTTAACCCGTCGCTGAAAGTAGGCGAAAGGACTTTCGGATTAGACAGGACTTTGCCCGGCAACCCGTTGTTATCCGCCCAAACAACCACCCGGAAACTTTTAGCATTAGCGCTGTCGCGCGCTAAATTAAAATACATGTTGATGGCGCGCAAACTGTCGGTCTGGTAAGGCGTGAAGCGAACAGCCACTTTTCCGTTGGCAGTGCCTGTGCCGAATAATCCATACCCGTTTTCGGCTGTTCCGTCGTCGTAACTGTAATAGTTGTAAAATTGCTGGATATAACGCGTGGTATCGTTGTGCCGCAAGGCTGTGCGCAGTGGGCTTGGATTATTATCGGTAATCAGGTAGCTTTTTATTTCAAATGCCGCCGAGTCGCCGGTGGCGGAAAAATCATATAAGTCAAACTGGTAATTGCGCACAAATTTTTGCCCGGTAAAAATATTTTCAGAGCCGCCCGGATATTCTTCGGGGTAGGAATCGCTGCCGGCAAGCGGCGTAATGGCAAACCGGCGGGTAATATTATTCGTGCTCCATCCGAAATTTTGGTAGGTCAATGTGAAATGCAGGAACTCGCCGAACAGTTGCTGTTGCGCTTCGATACTGTTCAAATGGTTGGCAGGCACGGACGAATAGGCTTTCGCCGGCGATGGTTGCGGTTCGCAAATCGCCACGTCGGGCAGTAATGAATCGGTTACCGCGCGGTTATCGTTGAGATACACAAAATCGATATGCCAATGGTCGCAGTTGCTTTCACGCCCCGGCACAGGACTGTATGCCATACTTGTTAAATTTACAAAACGGAAACGGAAACCGCCGTGCAAAAAATCCGGTTCATCGACAGCCAGCGCTACGTAACGGAATTTAGTGTTTATCGTATCATTTTTATAACTGACGCTGTCGCCCGAAAGGCGATAGTTTTCGTTTACACTGTCGTCGCGTTCGTTGGCTGACGCCATCCATACGGGTTCCCACCGGTTTCCGTTAGCTGAAAAAAATTCCAGTTTCAACGAATCATTACTTTCCGGCAGGTCGCCTATGCCGCCGGGCTGGTAAAAGAAACTCAACACCACGCCCGCTTTTCCCTGCAAGTTAATGGCGCGGCTGGCGAGCGTGTCGGCGCTGCCGGGCGATTGCCCGGTATATTTATAAATATGCCCTTTGCCATCCTGCGCATCAAAGGTAGCTACGCCAATGGTTGGCGCATGAATGCCGTAGTTGGTATTGACAAATATGCCTTTGCTTTCCCACAAACCAGTATCCGGCCATGGATTATTTTCCGCAAAATCATCTACAAACGGCAGCTCCAAAATAGAGGCTGCCTGCGGCGTTGCGCTTTGCGAATAAAGCCGTAATTGCCCGGTGTTCCTTGCTGTGGGTTGCGGCCGGACTTGCCGGTTACTGTATAGCCCGGTTACTACCTCCTGCGCCCGCAAAGCGGAGCACGCAAATACCAACATGGCGATCATTAAAATTTTCCGCATACCATAATTTATTGCACAAATATACAAAAAATGTTTGTGTGAAACAGTAATTATTATTATTTTTACATCACTTTACCAATCAAAAAAAATGTAATTATGAAAAAAGGATTTTTACTGTTCGCATTGTCCTGCTTGGTCGCCATGTCGCAAGCGCAGGACGTTAACCTGCTTCCTCCGCAAAAAACAGGAGGCAAATCATTTCTGGAAACGGTTAATTTACGCCGTTCCGAACGTTCGTTTGTAAAAAAAGCAATGCCGGCGCAACAGCTATCCAACTTGCTGTGGGTAGCCAACGGCTTCAACAGGGACGACAAACGCACGGTGCCGACGGCTATGAACCGGCAGGAAATGGAATTATACGTGCTGCTTGATGATGGCGCATATTTTTACGACGCCAAGCAGCATAGCTTGAAAGCCATTGCCAAAGGCAACTTCAAAGAAGCGCTCGGGCAGCCGGACGTCAGCAATAATGCGGCATTGTCGATTATTATGGTCGCCGACTTAAACAAATCGTCGATAGAGAGTGCACGCATTTCGAGCGGTTTCATTTCGCAAAATATTTATTTATTTGCCGCCTCCGAAGACTTGGGAACCGTTGCCCGCGGCTCGTTCAAACAGGACGAGCTTTCAAAACTGTTAAGCTTGACAGGGAAGCAAGTGATTATTTTAGTGCAACCGGTAGGGTTTTTGCAATAAAAAAGATTTAAAATAAACTGCCGGTACGTTTCCATACCGGCAGTTTTTACTTGTATCCGCGCTTCCCCTCCTGCCAGTTCCTAATTCATTTTATTGTTTTAAACGATAAAATGTGCAACGTTACAGACACCGCTACTATCAGCAGCGCAACCCGCACCCAAAGAATAGCCACGAAATAAACGGAAATTAAAATCCCCGCCCATAAAAACAGCAGGGAACAAATTTTCCCTTTTTTCCGGATGCCTCTATATTGTAGCCACTCGCGCAATGGCTTTCCGATAAAAGGGTGGTGTAAAATTTTTTCTTGCCATACCGGCGAACTTTTGGCAAAACAAAAAGAGGCTAAAAGCAGGAATGGCACGGTCGGCAATAGCGGCAGGAACATGCCCAAAACGCCTAACGCTACGGAGCACATGCCGCCGGATAACCAGAGCGCTTTATAAAACCGCCGCATTGTTGGATGGATAGATGGGGAACTTATGCACAGCTTACCGGAAATTGTCTATCAATATATTTCCTTCAAACACCCGACAGGCAGGTCCTGTAAGGAATACGCCGGTGAAAATATTTTGACGGTATGTAAAATCTACTTGCAACTGCCCGCCGCGCGTTTGTAGCGGTACGTGGTAATGTTGCCCGTCTATCGGGGCGGCTTGTTCGTATTGCGCCGCAATGGCTGCCGCCACGCTGCCGGTGCCGCAGGCAAGCGTTTCACCTTCTATGCCGCGTTCGTAAGTGCGGATAAGCAAGCCTTGCGGCGTTAGTTGCACAAAATTGATGTTAGCGCCCTCGCTGCCTGTCAATGTGGCATCGTAGCGCAAAATGCGCGCTTCGGGAACAAGGTTAACAGCATTTATGTCATCAATAAAACGCACGAAATGCGGCGCTCCGGTATCCAGCAGGTAGCCGTTGCCGCGCCGTTCTGCGGGTTTTGCGTCAATCATTTTCAACCGTACGGTATAATGGTTGCCGTTTTCACTCAATATTTCCGCCGTATGCGCCCCGTCAACGGCATGGAACGTATAAGTTTTTTTCGTGGTTAATATGCGGTGGGCGAAAGCGGCGAGGCAGCGTCCGCCATTGCCGCACATAACGCTTTCGCGCCCATCGGAATTATAATAACGCATGGCAAAATCATCGTTGCCGGCGGATGGGTCTAATAACATCAACCCGTCGGCGCCAATGCCAAAATGCCGGTCGCATAAAAAGGCAATATGTTTTTCCGTTAATGCAGAAAACAGGCCGGTACTGTTGTCTAACAACACAAAATCATTTCCCGCCCCGTGGTATTTACTAAAAGGAATTATCATTTCCGGTACAATTTTTGCAAAGGTACGCATTAAACCAAAATAAAAAAAGTTATTCAAAGTATATCGTTAATCTTAAAACACTAAAAACATGAAACGCACATTTATTTTTATTGTATTGGCTGTAATAGTTGGCGGTCTTTCCGGCGGCTTGTGCGCAAAATATGCCATGGCACAGGAACGCCGCGCCATGCCGGATATAAAACGGGAAACCCCGCTATCAGCCCCCCGTACTGCGCCCCTGAACCAGTCAAAGTGGCCGGATTTTACGTATGCTGCCGAAAATTCGGTAGAAGCCGTCGTGCATGTGGCGTCTATTTATCCGCGCCGGCAAGAAACGGTAACGTCGATATTGGAATACTATTTCGGTTACCGTTCACCCTACGAAGAGCGGCGTCCGGCAGTAGGCAGCGGTTCCGGCGTCATCCTTACAACCGATGGGTACATTGTTACCAATAATCATGTGATTGATAAAGCCAGCAACATTCAAGTAACGTTGTATGACAAACGCCGGTTTCCCGCCAAGCTCATCGGCACTGACCCCGCAACGGATGTGGCGGTATTGAAAATCGACGCCGGCGACTTGCCGTTCCTTCCTTTTGGAAACTCCGATTCCTTGCGGTTGGGCGAGTGGGTGCTGGCTATCGGCAATCCCTATAACCTCACTTCTACTATTACGGCGGGCATTGTCAGCGCTAAAGGGCGGCACATGCTTTCGCCTGACGGGCGTTTCAAAATCGAATCGTTTATTCAAACCGATGCAGCGGTAAATCCCGGCAATAGCGGCGGCGCATTAGTGAATACACGCGGCGAACTGGTGGGTATCAATACCGCTATTGCTTCGCCTACCGGTTCGTTTTCCGGTTATTCGTTTGCCGTGCCTACCGCCATTGTGCAAAAAGTAGTGGAAGATATTATCCAGTATGGCGCTGTGCAGCGTGCTGTGCTTGGCATTGTGATGACGGATATAACCGACGATATTGCAAAAAAAATGAACTTGGCTAAACTTGACGGCGTTTTTGTAGTCAATCTTGTTGCCGGTAGCGCGGCGGAAAAAGCCGGTATCCGCAAGGAAGATGTGATTACGCATATCAATGGCGTAGCGGTAAAAAATACTTCGGCGGTGCAGGAACAAATTGGACGTTACCGTCCGGATGAACAAATAGAAGTTCTGGTAGAAAGGGACGGCAAAAAACGGCATGTTAATGTTGTATTGTCCAAATTTGAGGCACAGATTAAGTACCCGGATGAAAAATTTTATAATGCAAAATAATAATGCCCGGATAATAATAATAAATAATTGATTATTTGTAATTATGTATTTTTTTAATTATTATATTTTTTAATCTGGGAAAATTTTCGTATTTTTGTGCCCTTTTTATTTTCATAAATTTTATGAGGCAATTAAAAATCACCAAGTCCATAACAAACCGTGAAAGCGCATCCCTTGACAAGTATTTGCAAGAAATCGGACGCGAAGAATTAATCACGGTAGAGGATGAAGTAGAGCTGGCGCAACGCATCCGGCGCGGCGACCAGGATGCTTTGGAAAAATTGACCCGTGCCAATTTACGTTTTGTGGTGTCGGTAGCCAAGCAATATCAAAACCAGGGATTGAGTCTTCCCGATTTGATTAACGAAGGTAATTTGGGGTTGATAAAAGCTGCTGAAAAGTTCGACGAAACGCGCGGGTTCAAATTTATTTCGTATGCAGTGTGGTGGATTCGCCAGTCGATATTGCAGGCTTTGGCAGAGCAGTCGCGTATTGTACGTTTGCCGCTTAATCAGGTGGGATCGCTCAATAAAATAAACAAGGCGTTAGCGAAATTTGAACAGGAACATGAACGCCTGCCTTCGCCCGAAGAATTGGCGGAATTGATGGAAATTCCCAAAGAAAAAATATTGGACACCCTGCGCGTATCGGGACGCCATGTATCGGTGGATGCGCCGTTTGTAGAGGGCGAAGACAACAGCCTGCTCGATGTGCTGGTCAATAACGATTCCCCGAATGCCGACCGAGGGCTGATTAACGAATCGCTTTCTACGGAAATAGACCGCGCCCTTTCTACATTGACCGAACGCGAACGCGAAATAGTGAAATGCTTTTTCGGCATTGGCGGTTCGCAGGAATTGACGCTCGAAGAAATCGGCGACAAGTTCGGGCTTACCCGCGAACGTGTGCGGCAAATAAAGGAAAAAGCCATTCGCCGCTTGCGGCACAGTACGCGAAGTAAATTATTAAAAACGTATTTAGGTTAATTGATAAAGTTTTGTTTTAATTGTTTTTTTTGAAATTCCTGCGTAAGCAGGAATTTTTTTTATTCCTACCGGCATTGCTAATAAAAATAAAATTTAAAAGCGTACTTTTACGCAGGCATACATTTTTTCTTGTATGTGGATTTTTTTTCTTATATTTGCCCGTTAAATTTAATTTTAATTTTATGGTAAATGGCACGTTTACGTTATAAATTTAATCCGGAAACGCTTTTATTTGAAATATCGCGTACTTCCGGCAGGAAAAAAGTACTGCGTGTTTTTCGAGGTTTCCTGATTAGTATACTGCTGGCTATTGGCTACTACGTGCTCTACATACAATATTTTGAAACGCCGAAATCGCTTTCCATCACTCGCAGTAACGCCGAAATCGCAGTAAAATACGGGCTACTCAACAAACGTTTTCAGGAAACCAATAACTACCTGACGCAAATACAACGCCGCGACAACAATGTGTATCGCGCTACTTTCGGATTGGATATTATTCCTGCGTCGGTGCGTGATGCGGGTTTCGGAGGGGTCAACAGGTACACGGAATTTGAAAAATCGGATTACGCCGGCACGTTAATTAAAACTTCCAGGCATTTGGACATCTTATTGAAAAAAGCCTACATTCAATCGGTATCGTTTGACACTATTGAAAAATTAGCTATACGGATGGAGGAAATGAAAAATTGTATTCCCATTATTTCGCCTACCACCATTGATAACATTACCGTGCGCATTTCCGATGGTTTTCGCGTGCGCCAGCATCATCCTATTTATGGCGACCGCCGCCCGCATAATGGCGTAGATATAAGAGGACCTATCGGAACGCCGATATTCGTTACGGGCGACGGGAAAGTAACAAAAGTTGTCCATTCTTTTTCCCGTGAAGGTTATGGCAATCGCATAGAGGTTGATCATGGCTTCGGTTATAAAACGCTTTACGGGCATCTTCGTTCCATTGGCGTAACGGAAGGACAAATCATTAAACGCGGCACACAAATCGGTACATTGGGGAATACCGGAGGCGTTACAGGTCCCCATATACACTATGAAGTACATTATTTAGGCAAAGCGGTTAATCCAATCAATTATTTCGACGTTACCATTGAACCGGATGAATACGAAAGAATCTTGCAAGCCGCACAAGGAACAAACAACGAATACTAAGCACGTATCATGCCTTATCGTTACAAATACAGCTACGAGCATTTGGATTTTATAAAAATCCGGCAAGGCGCTTGGCAACTACTGCGCCGCTGGTCGCTTTATTTCTTGGGCAGCATCGTATTGGCAATATTGTATTATTTCATTTTTTCCGCATTTTTTGATACGCCGAAAGAACGCGGATTGTTGCGTGAACATGACATGCTAACGACGCAGTATGCTTCCCTGAACAATCGCTTCGACCAACTGGAAACGGTATTGAACGACATTAACCAACGCGACAATAATATTTACCGTACCATTTTTCAGGCTGATCCATTGCCATTGAATATGGGTGTTGGCGGTTCCAACAGGTACGAAGAATTGGAAGCGTTCAAAAATGCTGATTTAGTGATTATGACCGACCAGCGGTTGCAAAACTTGCTGGCGCGGTCTTATGCACAAATAATATCGTTGGACACTATTGCCACACTGGCAAAAAGAAAAGAATTGGAATGCCGGAATATTCCCGCCATACAGCCATTGCGGAATAAAGACCTCACGCGCACCGGCGGTTCTATCGGGATGCGCATTCATCCGCGCTACAAAGTGGCAAAGATGCACACCGGGATAGACCTGATAGCGGCTACCGGCGTAGATGTGATGGCTACCGGCGGAGGCACGGTAATAGAAGCTACAACTTCGCTGCAAGGATACGGCAATAAAATTGTCATTGACCACGGCGTTGGCGGCTATACGACTTTATATGCCCATTTAAGCGCCATCAAAGTAAAAGCCGGGCAAAAAGTAAAACGCGGGGAAGTCATCGGGGCAGTAGGTAATACCGGTATGTCCAGTGCGCCGCATTTGCATTATGAAGTCCGGAAGGATGGTAAGTTTTTAGACCCGTTGAACTTCTTTTTCATTGATGTTACGCCGGAAGAATATGACCGCATGATACAGTTGGCTACCAACAGCGGGCAATCATTGGACTAATGGAAAACTTAAACGAATCCTAATGCCTTACAAAGAAGTGGAAATAGAAAAAATATACTACACCATTGGTGAAGTGGCAAAGATGTTGGGTGAATCAACGTCGTTGGTTCGTTTTTGGTCAAATAAATTAAACGACGTCATCCGCCCGCATAAGAACAGGAAAGGCAACCGGCTTTACCAGCCCGACGATGTGGAAAATTTTAAAATTCTCCACCGCTTGATAAAAAATCAAGGCATGACTTTAGAAGGAGCGCGAAAACGATTAAAAGAAAATAAAACCGGCGAAGAATACAATATGCAAATTATCGACGCTTTGCAAACAATAAAAAAAGAATTGCTGGAAGTAAAAGAATTACTTTAATCCATCGTTTTTTGTCGCAAGGAAAATCATGGCACAACTAACCGCAGCACAAGTAACGGCGTCCATTGAAGAAATGGCGCCATTGCATTATCAGGAAACATACGATAATGCCGGCTTTTGCGTAGGCCGCCCACAGTCCGAAGTAACGGGAGCGCTCTTATGCGTAGACGTAACCGAAGCGGTACTGGACGAAGCCTTGCAAACCGGCGCAAACCTTATTATTTCGCATCATCCGGTTATTTTCAAAGGACTGAAGCAACTTACCGGCAATACCTGCACGGAACGCATCGTAGAAAAAGCCATCAAAAACAACTTGATTTTGTATGCGGCGCACACCAACATCGATAGCGTACGCGGTGGCGTGAGCGAAGCTATGGCAGAAAAATTACAACTACGCAACAGGCAAATCCTCGCGCCGAAAGAAGGCGACAGCGTTGGGTTCGGCATACTTGGCGATTTACCGGCGGCATTGCCGGCAAAAGATTTTTTGCAATTAGTAAAAACAAATTTTAATACGCCGTGCATCCGTTATTCGCAACCGCCGGCAACGGCTATTTCGCGCGTCGCGGTATGTGGCGGCAGCGGTGCGTTCCTGCTGAATGACGCGCTGGCGGCGGGGGCAACGGCATTGGTCAGCGCCGATTTTAAGTACCACGATTTTTCCGACGCCGGCAATCGCTTGCTGATAGCCGATATCGGGCATTACGAAAGCGAAAAAGACGTACTTGGCATTTTTTATCATTGCCTTACAAAAAAAATGCCTAACTTTGCCGTCCGTTTAACAAAAAATGATACGAACGCAATCAATTATTTTTAAAATATAATAACAATAATATGGCAAAAAAAGCAACACCAAAACAAACGGCAAAAAAGGAAACCGCTCCGGCGCCTGCAAAGCCGGCGGCTTCCAAAAAACAAGCAACGGTAGATAATGATTCGCCGGAAGCAAAATTGCGAATACTTTACCAAATACAGCAAACCGATTCGCAAATCGATAAACTCCGCGCCGTACGCGGCGAATTGCCGCTTGAAGTGCGCGACCTCGAGGATGAAATACAAGGACTGAAGACCCGCATATCCAATTTTCAAGGCGAAGTAAAAGACGTCGAAGCCAACATTGCCAAACGGAAAATAGATATCAACATGGCAAGCACTGCGGTAAAGAAATATACCGATCAACAAAAAAATGTGAAAAATAACCGCGAATACGACTCGTTGTCGAAAGAAATAGAATACCAGAATTTAGAAATCGAACTGGCGGAAAAGCGCGTGAAAGAATATACCGTACAACTGAAAGAACGAAAAGGCATGTTGGACGACGCTAAAAAATTATTGGCAGACCGTACCGAAGACCTCGAACTGAAGAAAAAAGAATTAGATGAAATTGTTTCCGAAACGTCGAAAGAAGAAAAAGCGTTGGAGAAAAAATCGGAAAATTTGCAGAAATTTATTGACGATCGCATGTTGATTGCTTACAAAAAAGTACGCCAGAATGCGCGCAACGGCTTGGCTGTTGTAACCGTAGAACGCGACGCATGCGGCGGGTGCTTCAATAAAATTCCGCCGCAACGCCAATTAGACATTGCCTTGAGTAAAAAAATTATTGTATGCGAATACTGCGGACGCATTTTAGTAGACAAAAGTTTTTCCTACTAAGGACAGGCGGCAGGAAAACACGTAGCAATAAAAATCACCGGAAAATTATCCGGTGATTTTTATTATAAATAGTTTGCAGATAAAAAATAGTTTTATAACAACCGCAAGTATTCGGCACTTCATCCCGAGCAGATGGCTGCGTTACTGAGACCGATACCGTTTTGCTGTCTGTTGAAGTACAGCCGGTCGAAGAACGAACTTTTAATGTGTAGGTAG
>JAITKG010000026.1 GCA_031278495.1 Prevotellaceae bacterium
CGTTGTTGCACATATGCCGTGTTGCAGGATCCCGTGCACTCGCCGTCGTTAGTGGTATAAGTTCCGGTGGTTTTACAGGCGCCGTCGCAATTGGTTGTTCCCGTAGCGCAGCCACAGGTTGCATGTGCAGACTGACCGTTCGTACCCGGAGAATTTACCGTGATATTCCCACTTGCCGTATTGCTTTCGCAATTGTTGGCATTTTTCACCTTCACCGTATAGGCGGAAGAAGCGGAAAGCGTAGCGGTCGTATAACTGTTGGTTTGGTTCGTGTAGGGGTTTGCGCCAATAGTCCACGTATAAGTCATCGCGGTAGTAGTACCTCCACTTACAGTGGCAGAAAGCGTAACTGCGCCGGCGTTGCAGCGCGACGGGCTGTTCGTACTGCTGATAGTTGGTGTGCCTGCAAAGCCGTCGGGGCGACCGGTAGGGTCGGTAATAGACATTATACACGTGCCTGCGCCAAACGTCAACGCATCTATGGTTTGGTCGCCGTTAATGGTAAACGGTTTTGTGCCGCGCAGGGTATACCCGCCGCCGGCATTTACCGTAGCATTGGGGGGCATGTCGCTGCCGTAGGCGCACCAGTTGAATTTACCGGTGGCGTTGTCCAATGTGGCGGTAACAGTTGTGCCGGCGTTGGTTGCGTTGGCGTATTCAATAAAAAAGCCGCGCGTTGTTCCTCCGGTAATTGTTCCGTTCCCGGCGGTTTTCACAGGGTTGGAAATCGTAGCAGTCGAAAAACTTTGAGGCGTAACGCCGCTTACCGGACACAAATCTATCCATATCCATACGCGGTTGTTGTGGGGCGCACTGTTCCAAGCCACTGCAAAAGTTACCTTTTTGGTAGCATAATCCGTGCTGATTGGCGTAACCGTCACTGCCGCACTTGCAGCAACGCTTACAAGCATTGCGAAAAGAAAAGAAAATTTTTTCATAATTGTTTTTTTAAAAGCCCCCCAACCCCCAAAGGGGGAGTGAGGATGCTTCATGTTATTGTAATTTTTGTTCATTGTTTTTGTCGTAAGTTATTTTTAGTTGAATGTTGAAAGTTGCAGGCGTGCCAGCCCAATTCTTAGTTCTTAACTCTTAGTTCATAACTCTTCTGCCGCGTCAGCCACATCTTCACATCTTCATATCTCCACCTCTTCACATTAGCCGCCGCGCCAGCCTCAATCTGTAAATCTGTAAATCCGTAAATTCCCATTCCCCCTTTGGGGGTTAGGGGGCTTCCTTCGGGGCTTAGGGGGCTTCCGCTTCGCGCGAAAGGCAGGGGCGTTTGCTCTACGCCTGTGTTGCTACATAGAGAAGATTTACGCATTCCGGTTTATTCTTTTGTTCGTCGTCACAACTGCTCAAAACCATTACTGCAAGCAGGATGACTGCAGTTGCGATGATGATAGCGTCAAAAATTTTGACTATGCGTTTTTTCGTATACATACAGGCAGGTTTTAAATGTTTTCTCATAAGATGCAAAAAGGACAAAAAACGCTGCATATAATTCCCGAATTCCGGCAAATATTATGCAGGCGGCAGGGACAAGTCGTCCCATTTTTTCAAACATCTGTTTTCCGCAGCGCGCATTTTTTTCCGTTCGGCAGCCGTAGCGTCGCGGTAGCCGCAGAGGTGCAGCAGCCCGTGCGCCATGACGCGGCGCAATTCATCGCCGAACGACTGCCGGTAAATACGGGTATTGAGGCGAACCATTTCGTAACTGATAAATAAATCGCCGGAAAGACAGTCGCCCTTGCTGTAATCAAACGTAATAATGTCCGTAAAATAATCGTGCTGCAAATATTGGCGATTGATGGTCAGGAGTTCTTCATTGGAACAAAAAACAATCGACAAGTCCCCTGTTTTCTTGCCTTCGGCTTCCGCCAGCAGGTGCAACCATTGTTTTAAAAGGCGCCGCTGGGGCAATTTGAATTTTACAGATAAAAAGTGAAATATTATCATGAATTGACGGATTTATGGATTTCAACAAAACAAAAGACAAAGTTAGAAGTATTTTTTGTATTTTTGCATGTTCTTTTACTGCCACGATAAACGATACTATTAAATAATAAATTCCAAAAATATGTCAAAAATTACTATTGTAGGCGCCGGAAATGTAGGCGCTACGTGTGCAAATGTCATTGCACAAAAAGAATTAGCCGCCGAACTGGTGTTGCTGGATGTGAAAGAAGGCGTCGCCGAAGGCAAAGCGATGGATATGATGCAAACCGCCGCCCTGTGCGAATTTGATACGCGCATCAAGGGCGTTACCGGCGATTATGCCGCCACTGCCGGCTCCGATGTGGTTATCATTACGTCGGGCATCCCGCGCAAGCCCGGCATGACGCGCGAAGAACTCATCGGCACCAACGCCGGCATCGTAAAAAGCGTGGTGGAAAATGCACTGGAACATTCGCCCAATGCAGTACTCGTTATCATCAGCAACCCGATGGATACGATGACCTACCTCGCGCTGAAAGCTTCCAAACTGCCGAAAAACCGCGTCATCGGGATGGGCGGGATTTTGGACAGCAGCCGTTTCAAATATTATTTGAGTCAGGCGCTGGGCGTTCCCGCAAGCGACCTGCAAGGCTGCGTCATCGGCGGGCATGGCGACACGACCATGATTCCCGTCGTGCGCTTTGCTACTTACAACGGTATTCCCGTTAGCCGTTTACTGAGCAAGGAAACGCTTGACAAGGTGGTTGCCGACACTATGGTTGGCGGCGCAACGCTGACGAAATTCTTAGGCACTTCGGCATGGTATGCTCCGGGAGCCGCCGGCGCAGGGCTGGTTGAAGCGATTATCCGCGACCAGAAAAAAGTATTCCCCTGCTGCGTAGCGCTGGACGGCGAATACGGGCAAAAAGACCTCTGTATCGGCGTGCCGGTAGTCATTGGTCGCAACGGCTGGGAAAAAATCATCGACCTTCAACTGGACGCCGAAGAACAAGCCGCTTTCAACAAAAGCGCCGACGCCGTACGCAGCACCAACAGCGTACTGAATTGAGAGTTGAAAGTTGGGCTGGCGCTCCGGGAATAATAAAAAACCGCAACGAAGTTCGTTGCGGTTTTTTTTATTATGAAATTTACAAAACCATAAAATAAAAACCCGCTTTTATAAATTTATAAAACCATAAAAATTGCCACGCGGGTTGTTTCCGATCGTATAATCCGTAAAAAATTCCCAACCATTCGCAGGGCAAAAATAAAAAAGGGGCTGCCCCTTCCGGGACAGTCCCTTTTCGATTATGGAAAAATGATTACTGTTTCGTACCTGAAAAATCAACCGAAAGGGGAAGAACGCTTACTGTGATGCCAATGGTCAAGTTTGCACTTCCCGCAGCGGTAATTGTTCCGTTGATGGTAACAGGCAGCGGCGTACCGCCCAATTGGGCAATAGTTACCGTCGTGTTTCCGGTAATTGTATAATTATCGCCGGATTTGGTAACGGTTACGTCACAACTAACATCCAACGGTAAATCGCCCACCGCCGGTAAGCTGGGAAGCGTGGTATTCAAACTGAGCGTAGCAGTCGTTGTATTTTTTTCTGCCACGTTAATTGTTACGCCATCTGCAACCACCGTGCCAGCCAATGCCAATGTGCCCACATACGTGCCTGCTATGTCTTTTGCATAACCATCCTCTTTTTTGTCTTCTTTCTTGCATCCGGCTGCTATTACAAGCAGACCCAAAGACAGAACCATAAACTTTTTGAAAATTTTCTTCATCTTTTTTATTTTTTAGTTATTTTATTCGCAAAGGTAGTAAATTTTTGGTATATTTGTTTTAAGATAATATTTTCTATATGGAATTTTTTTGTACTTGCAGCCGCCTTCCCATACACGTAAGCGATATGGGCGGCGAAAAACCGGCCGTCGTATTGTTGCACGGCTATCTGGAAACATTGTCCGTGTGGGACGATTTTATAAAATACCTTGAAAAGGATTTCCGCATCATCCGCATCGACCTGCCGGGGCATGGCTTGAGCGGCACGGCGGCAATCAACAGCGTGGACTTTTCGGCGCAGGTGGTATACGAAGTTTTGCAAAAGCAACAGGTCAAAACATGCGTCATCTGCGGGCATTCGATGGGCGGCTATACGGCGCTGGCATTCGCCGCGAACTATCCTGCCGCCGTGCGCGGGCTGTGCCTCTTCCACTCCACGCCCAACGCCGACCCGCCGGAAAAGCAGGAAGGTCGTAACCGCGAAATTGCCCTCCTGCGCGAAAAGAAACTGTCACTGGTCATCCGGCGGGGCGTCCCGCACATGTTTGCCGACGACAATGCCAGGCGTTTTGCCGAAAAAATAAAAGAAATTTCGGAAGTAGCCGAAATCCACGAACCGGAAGGCATCATCGCCTGCCTCGAAGGCATGAAACGCCGCCCCGACCGGAATGAATTTCTGGCGGCGTTCCGGAAACCGCTGCTCTTTATCTTCGGCGAAAAAGACCGGTATATTGCTTTGGATACCGCACAGGAACTCGCCGCCCGCTTCCCGCAAGCGCAAGTCCTTTGGCTGAAAAACTCCGGGCACAACGGGTTTATCGAAGAGCCCCAAGCCACCGCCGAAGGATTTTTGCAGTTTTTGGCAGGGGTCAAGTGGGGTAAATGAAGCGCAGCGCGCTTGCGCTAATGCGTGTTTTGCATGGCTACCGCCGTCTTCTTTGGTTTTAAGAAGAAAAAAGAACATTATGTTGTTGCAAACATATTACTTTATTTTTTAATTGCAAATTTTCCCGTTTTTGGTGTGGAATGAAAAAAGTTGTATATTTGTGGCATCATAATTATTTTAAATTTTTATGGATTTTGCAACTATTTTAAAAGATATCCTCGGTTCACCTGTAGGTTCTTTTGCTTTCGTAGTATCTATTGTTGGAGCTATTGTTTGGGTCGTTCATTATGTAACCAAATTCGTAACCAAAATATCCGTCAGATATGATAGCTTTAAGGAAGAAACGGATAAAACAAGAACGCATATAGATGAAATAAGAAAAGATTTGGCTATCGTTCGTGGAAATATTGAAGCGGCCATTGCGATAAAAGATACTTTAACAAGAAGAAAAAGCCCCGTATCGCTTACAGATACCGGACAAAAAATAGTACAAGACTTTAAGCTCTTCGATATAGTGGCTAAAAATTGGGATAAAATAACCAAAGCTACAAACGATATCTGTTCCAAAAACCCCTATGATTTACAAGAATATTTTATCGATACCTCTTATTTGGAACCCGAAAAATTCTTTTCGGATAAAGATATTGACGAATTGAAAATAATATCCTTCAAAGGCGGATTTACATTCATGTCTATTGCGAGAGTTATGGGAATATTGATACGGGACGAATATTTCAAGCGTCATGAAATAAACATCGACGACATTGATAAATATAAACCTGCCGAAAAATAATTATTCTCTCCGCGTTTACTTTTTGCATCCTTCCGTATTAAACGGATACCGCCCGGCTTGTATTTCGGATACAATGCCGAAAATGCCGGCGCGGAATTTTTCGATATTGGTTTTTTCTTTTGCCGAAATAAAAATAGAAGGGCTGTGCGCCTTGTCCATCCACGTTTTTTGCAACTCGCTTAACGATACCTGCACTTTTTCCACCGGCAGTACCGCAAAAGGATCGGGTTCGGTAAATGAATAAGCATCCATTTTGTTAAACACCATGTACGCGGGTTTATCTTTCGCGCCAATCTCCTGCAAGGTTTGGTTCACTACGTTGATTTGCTCCTCAAAGTTCGGGTGCGAAATATCCACGACATGGATCAAGACGTCGGCTTCGCGCACCTCGTCGAGCGTGCTTTTGAACGATTCCACCAACTGGTGCGGCAACTTGCGGATGAAGCCCACCGTGTCGCTCAAGAGGAACGGTATATTTTCGATAACCACTTTGCGTACCGTAGTATCCAAAGTAGCGAACAGTTTGTTTTCGGCAAATACTTCGCTTTTCGACAATAAATTCATGATCGTGCTTTTGCCCACATTCGTGTAGCCTACGAGCGACAAGCGTACCATATTACCCCGGTGACCGCGTTGCGAGGCCATCTGCCTGTCGATTTTCTTCAATTGTTCTTTCAGCAAGGCAATTTTAGCAAGTACAATCCGGCGGTCGGTTTCGATTTGCGTTTCGCCGGGACCGCGCATGGTAACCCCTCCCCCACGCTGCCGCTCCAGGTGCGTCCACATGCGCGTGAGGCGCGGCAACAGGTACTGGTATTGCGCCAACTCCACCTGCGTTTTGGCATAAGCCGTTTTGGCGCGTTGGGCAAAAATCGTCAGGATAAGCGCCGTGCGGTCAAGGATACTGCATTCCAGTTCCCGTTCGATATTGCGCAGTTGCGAGGGCGTTAATTCATCGTCGAAAATAACGGTGCGTATTTCCTGCGCATGAAGATATTCTTTTATCTCCTGCAATTTTCCACTTCCGACATAAGTTTTGGGATGGGCATGCTCCAGCCGTTGCGTAAAACGCTTGCCGGCGGCAATACCGGCGGTTTCCGCAAGGAACGCCAATTCTTCCAAATATTCTGCCGATTTCCGTTCATCCTGTTCCGGCGTAATAATGCCTGCCAATATGGCTTTTTCGGGCGCGGCATTCGTAGTGGAATATGTTTTTTTTTCAATCATGATGTTAAGCGTAATGCATAAGATAATTGCTCTAAAACAGAAAGCGCAAAGCATTAGATAATATCCTTTACGCTTCACGCTTTACTTTCCAGTGGAGCATGTGAGAGTCGAACTCACGACCTCTTGCATGCCATGCAAGCGCTCTAGCCAACTGAGCTAATGCCCCATTTTGGGAATGCAAAAGTAAGATAAAATTTGCAGATGAGCAAATGTAATTTTTTGCAGGTGGGAAAAAGTTGGTATCTTTGCTTTGAAAAATGCCAAATTGAAAATCAACCCGGTTTAATGATGACTACAAAAGATTTACATACTAAATTGGAAGAATTGAGAAGATCGCCCGAAAACGAAATAGTAGAGTTTAAAGAAGCTCGGGAATATTTTAATCTTACAAAGTTAGGAACTTATTTTTCCGCACTGAGCAACGAAGCGAATTTATTACATAAATCTGCAGCATGGTTAATTTTGGGAATTGAAGACAAAAACCATTATATTATCGGCACAAGCTTTCGAAAAGGAAGCCTACCCGTCCTTAAAAAAGAAATAGCCGATAAAACCACTAATAGAATAACTTTTATTGATATTTATGAAATAACGATCGAGGGTAAAAGAGTTATCATGTTTCAAATTCCGCCGGCGCCAAAAGGAATACCAATTGCTTTTGACGGGCATTATTACGGTCGCGATCACGAAAGTTTAGTTCCTTTGAATATAGAGGAAATGGAAAGAATCCGTTTCCAAGTGAATATGTTTGATTGGACACAAGAAATCATTCCAAATGCAACTATAAACGATTTAGATAAAGACGCCATTAGCAAAGCCCGGATAGAGTACAGAACAAGAAATCCTACTCACGCAAACGAAATAAATACTTGGGATGACGCTAAATTTTTAAACAAAGCCAAATTAACCATTAAAGGTAAAATTACCCGCACTGCATTTATTCTGTTGGGCAAAGAAGAGGAAGAACATTTCCTTGATGCTGCGGTAAAAATCCGGTGGAATCTGAAAACAATAGACAATCAGGATAAGGATTTTGAAATATTTTCTATTCCCTTTATCCTTGCTGTAGATAAAGTGTACCAAAAAATCCGGAATCTTAAATACCGTTATTTAAAAGACAATTCCCTGTTCCCGGAAGAAGTACTGAGGTACGATCCATACGTTATCAGGGAGTCCTTAAACAATGCTATTGCGCATCAGGATTATTCAAAAAAAGCACGAATAAACGTGGTAGAATTTGAAAATGACCAGTTGGTTTTTTCCAACTACGGCACATTCCTGCCAAAGTCTATTGAAGATGTTGTTTTAAAAGATACGCCCGAAGAAATTTACCGGAATCCGTTTTTAGTAGAAGCTATGAAAAACTTGGGAATGATAGAAACACAAGGCGGCGGTATTCGTAAAATATTTAATTACCAAAGGCAACGTTTTTTCCCCATGCCGGAATATGATTTGAGAGATGGTAAAGTAAAATCAGTTATTACCGGAAAAATTATTAACGAAGATTTTGCAAAAATATTAAATAAAAATCCCAATCTTTTACTCGAAGATATTTTAATTTTAGACAAAGTACAAAAGCATAAAAATATAACTGAAGATGAATTTCGGTATTTGAAAAAATATAAACTTATCGAAGGGCGGAAAGGTCGCGCCTATCTTTCTTTCAACGTAATAAAACCAACAGAAAATGAAAACCTACAAGCCGAATACATTGCCAACCGAAGTTTTGATGATACTTATTTCAAAAAAATGATTGTAGAATATGTAAAAAAATTTGGAAAAGTTAAGCGTAGTACCATTGATAACTTAATTATACCTAAACTTTCAACCGCTCTTGATGAAAAGCAAAAGAAAAACAAAGTAACCAATTATTTATCAGCTTTGAGGAAGGAGCAGTGCATCAAAAGTACGGGATACGGAACTTGGGAATTTTTAAACGAGTTTTAAACGAGTTTTGGTGTAGTTTGATTATTTTCAATAATATAATAATTGTATATTTAAACGAGTTTTTGTATAGTTAAATATTTTTTCAATAATTGGTTTGCTTCTAAAATAAATTTGCAA
>JAITKG010000063.1 GCA_031278495.1 Prevotellaceae bacterium
CCGTTCGCCGTTAGCCGCGCAAGAAGAGTTAAGAACTAAGAGTTGGGCTGGCGCGGCAGCCTCCTAATCACCTAATCACTTAATCACCTAATCGCTGTTTTCAACTTTCAACCGTGCCGCATTTCGTGCGCCATGCGCGTGTGCCGGAATTTTATTATCTTTGCAGTGACATGACCTACTCATTTGTCCTCTTTTTTCTTTAAATCAAATGAGCAATGAAAGAATACCGTTCATATACGCTGTACAATTACCGTACAATTCCGCAGATAGCGGCATTACCGAAAGAAATAGGCGACGAAATCGACATCGTGGGACGTGTGTTGCCGTTCAAGGCAAATAATTATGTGGTTGAAGAATTGATCGACTGGCAACAGGTGGAAACCGACCCGCTGTTTACGCTGAATTTCCCGCGACGCGGCATGCTCGATAGCCGGCATTATGCGGCAGTGGAAAAATTAGTGGCGCAACAAGCCCCCCAACACTTGCTGGACGCCAAAATCCAACAAATCCGGCTGTCGCTGAACCCCAATCCGGCGGGACAGGAACACAATGTGCCTTATTTGGGCGAAATAAAACTGCGCGGCATCCAGCATAAATATCCCGAAACTATTTTATTTTTCCCCAGTCAGGGGCAAACCTGCCATGCCTACTGTACCTTTTGTTTCCGCTGGCCGCAGTTTTCCGGCATGAGCGGCTTGAAATTCGCCATGAAAGAAACCGATTTGCTGCTGCGCTACCTCCGCATGCACCACGAAGTAACGGATATCCTTTTCACCGGCGGCGACCCAATGGTGATGCAGGCAGAAAAACTGTCGGCATACATCCTGCCGTTGCTGTCGCCGGAATTTGCGCACATCCACACTATCCGCATCGGCACAAAATCACTTGCCTACTGGCCTTACCGCTACCTCACAGACAGCGACAGCGACGACATCCTGCGCCTGTTCAGCCATATCGTACGCTCCGGAAAAAACTTATCGGTGCAGGCGCATTTCAATCATCCGCGCGAACTCTCAACGGATAGCGTGCAACGGGCTATTGCACGGATACGCAGCACGGGGGCGCAAATCCGCACGCAGTCGCCGGTGATGCGGCACATCAACGATAACCCCGACCTGTGGTGCGAAATGTGGCGCAAACAGGTAGATTTGAATTGCATTCCTTATTATATGTTCGTGGCGCGCGACACGGGCGCCAAACATTATTTCGAATTACCATTGGAACGTTGCTGGAATATTTTCCGCCGCGCCTACCGGAAAGTCAGCGGCGTATGCCGCACGGTACGCGGTCCCAGCATGAGCGACCATTCGGGAAAAATACAACTGCTGGGCATACAGGAAGTGAAAGGCGAAAAAATATTTGTACTGCGCTTCCTGCAAGCCCGCAATCCGGCATGGGTGGATATTCCTTTCTTCGCCGCCTACGACCCGAAAGCCACATGGTTCAACCAGCTTAAACCGGCATTCGGCGAAGAAAAGTTCTTTTTTGAAAAAAAACAAAAACCGGTAATCATAAAACCCTTCTTATTTGAATAAAAAATCGTACTTTTGCAAAAAACTAATAATAATTTCTCATGAAAACATCTTTTTTCTTAGCCGGATTCCTGTTACTGGCAGCCGGTTGCAATCAAAACAGCCGTTTTGATACTACATTCAATATCGTTCCCCAACCGGTCGAACTGACCGCACAAAAGGGGACTTTTACGATAGATGAAAGCGTCGCATTGGTTTTTCAACATATAGACAATGCCGCTCCCGTGAAACAGTATATCGAGGAATATTTTCCAAAATATTTCGGGAAACAACTGCCGGTAGCCGGAGATGCGGAAAAGTCCATTGTTTTTGCGCTCAATGAAACGCCGGACGCCGCACTGAAAACAGAAGGGTATAAATTAACGGTTACGGAAAACAACATCACGGTTTATGCCAATGTACCGGCGGGGCTGGTGTATGGACTGCAAACGCTGTACCAGTTAACGCCTGCCGACAGTATCAAAAACCATCCGGAATCAATCGTCCTCCCGGCGGTTGCCATTGTAGATTATCCACGCTTTGAATGGCGGGGCAGCCACCGCGATGTGTCGCGCCATTTCTTTGATGTAGCGCATATCAAAAAACATTTGGATTTAATGGCGTTGTATAAACTGAACAAATTTCACTGGCATTTGACCGACGATCACGGCTGGCGGCTTGAAATTGATAAATATCCGAAGCTAACGGAAATCGGCGCGTGGAGCGTGGACAGAAGCAATGTGGCATGGCGCGAAGGCGAGCCCCCGAAAGAAGGCGAACCCGCAACGTATGGCGGTTTTTACACGAAAGACGAAGTCCGCGATGTGATTGCTTATGCGGCGCAGCGCGGGATTGATGTCATTCCCGAAATAGAAATTCCCGGACATTGTTCCGAAATTCTGGCGGCTTATCCCGAATTTGCCTGCGACGATTTTCCGTATTATGTGCAAATAGGACCTTACTGGCCGCCCAAAGCCATCCTCTGCGGCGGAAACGACACGGTAATGGTATTCTTAAAAGAAGTATTGGACGAAGTAGCGGAATTATTCCCGTCGGAATACATTCATATTGGCGGCGACGAAGCGTTTAAAGACAACTGGAAAGTATGCCCGAAATGCCAAAAACGGATTAAAGATTTACAGTTGCAAAACGAAGAAGAACTGCAAAGCTGGATGATACGCGAAGTCGAAAAACATGTAGTTGCCAAAGGCAAGACCATTATCGGCTGGGATGAAATTCTGGAAGGCGGCGTAACGCCGAGCGCCATTATCATGTCGTGGCGCGGCGAAAAAGGCGGCATTGAAGCAGCCCGGCACGGCAATTACGTTATCATGACGCCCGACAATTACTGCTATTTCAACTATTACCAAGCCGACAAAGAAACCGAACCGCCCACTATCGGCGGTTACGTGCCGCTTGAGCAGGCATATGCTTTCGACCCTGTGCCTGCCGAACTGACGGCGGAAGAAGCAAAATTCATCAAGGGCGGGCAAGCCAACTTATGGGCGGAATTTTTGTTCACGCCCGAATATGCGGAATATATGTTGTTGCCGCGCCTGCTGGCGTTATCGGAAGTAGTGTGGTCGCCGAAAGAAATGAAAGACTGGAAATTTTTTGTTGCTAAATTGCCTGAACAGAAAAAACGCCTTGCCGCATTAGGTTATAATTATTGCGACAAAGTAGAAGAAATCAAGAAGTGATTTCAAGATTAAAAAATTTAACGCCGATACGAAATGTACCGGCGTTATTTTTTTAGTGACGGTTTGTAGCAAACCCTTTGCCGAAGTTTTTTTGCATGCAAAGAAAGGCGTTTTACATGCAAAAATTAACGCAGGCGCGAGCCAATTCTTAATTCCTAATTTTTAATTCCCTTCCGGTTCGCCCATGAGCGTAGCGGAGGTGCATTGCGTAATTTTCACGTTTACGTAGTCGCCCGCTTTGAAATTTGCTTTGGGGAAGACGACTACTTTATTATGTGATGTACGTCCGGCAAGAGCGTCGGCAGAGCGTTTGGAAACGCCTTCCACCAATACTTCAAAAGTTTTTCCGACGTCGCGTTGGTTGCTTTCCAGCGACAGTTGGTTTTGCAGCGCAATGATTTCATTGAGCCGTTTTGTTTTTACTTCGTCCGGCACATCGTCCGGGAAGTGGCGGGCGGCTTTGGTATTCGGTCGCTCGGAATATTTGAACATGAACGCCGCATCGTAGCCTACTTCGCGCATCAACGACAATGTTTGCGCATGGTCGTCGCCGGTTTCGCTGCAAAACCCGGCAATAATATCCGTCGAAATGGCGCATCCGGGAATGATTTCGCGTATTTTGGCAATGCGTTCCAAATAACTCTCGCGCCAGTAGCCGCGATTCATTACTTGCAATAATCGCGTGCTGCCCGACTGCACTGGCAGGTGAATGTGGTTGCAAATATTAGGATACATCGCCATCGTGTAAAGCACGGCATTGCCCATATCTTTCGGGTGCGACGTGGAAAAACGCACGCGCAACGACGGGTCTAACAATGCCACCAACTCCAGTAGCTTTGCAAAATCAATCGTTTTAGAAGGGTCGGCAGCATTTTTCCATGTATACGAATTAACGTTTTGCCCCAACAAGGTTACTTCCTTATAGCCGTTTTTCAGCAGTTCGCCGACTTCCGCTATAATTGTCTGCGCCGGGCGGCTGCGTTCCGCGCCGCGCGTATAAGGCACCACGCAATAAGCGCACATATTATTGCAACCGCGCATAATGGAAACAAACGCCGTTACGCCGCTTTTATCCATGCGCACCGGAGAGATGTCGGCATAAGTTTCTTCGCGCGCGAGCAACGTGTTAATGCCTTTCTGCCCGCTTTCCGCCTCGCGCACTAATTGCGGCAAGGAACGATAAGCGTCGGGACCTGCGACCAAATCAACCGTGCCGTTTTCGAGTAGCGTTTCTTTCAGGCGTTCCGCCATGCAGCCAAGCACGCCCACAATAACAGACGGCTTATGCTGTTTCAGCAAACGGAAAACATCCAGCCGTCCCCACACTCGTTGCTCTGCATTGTCGCGGATAGAACAGGTGTTGATGAACAGCACATCGGCTTTTTGCCTGTCGTCCGTCATCGTAAAACCTGCGTCCTGCATGATAGCCGCCACAACTTCGCTGTCGTTGGCATTCATCTGGCAACCGTAAGTTTCGATATAGAAGAAGTTGTTTTTTGTCATAAGTCGTAAGTCATAAATCGCGACAAGCGCATTAGCGTCAGCCTAAATCTGTCAATCAATCCGTCAATCCTCAAACAGGGCTTTGCCTATTCGCACTATCGTGCTTCCTTCCGCTACAGCTATAGAGTAGTCGTTTGACATGCCCATCGACAATTCGCAGAAAGCGGCGGCGGTGGAAAAGTAGGTTTGTTTGAGTTCCGTATATAAATTTTTCAGGGTGCGGAATTCCCGGCGGATTTGTTCCGTATCGTTCGTGAAAGTAGCCATGCCCATCAGTCCGGCTATTTGCAGGCAGGGCAGTTGGGCAAGGAAACCAGCCGCCGCTAATGCGCGTAATTCGCCGGGCGTAAAGCCGTATTTGGTTTCTTCCTGCGCCACGTGCACCTGCAACAAACAGCGTTGGGTACATTGTTGCCGTTCCGCTTCTTTATTAAGTTCTACCAACAGTTTCTTGCTGTCGGCAGAATGAATGGTGTGCGCCAACCCAACGACCAATTTAATTTTATTGCTCTGCAAATGCCCGATAAAATGCCATTCAATATCTGCCGGCAGCTTCGACGCTTTGTCCCGCAACGCTTGCGGGCGGCTCTCGCCAAACGCCCGCTGTCCCGCCGCGTACGCTTTCCTGATGACTTCTACCGGCTGCGTCTTCGATACTGCTACCAGTGCAGTGCGTGGAGGCAAGTTGTTTTTTATGATTTGTATTTTTTGTGCAATAACCACAGGACTTAAAAATAGGGACTATGTATTTTTACATTGTCGTTCACTTTACTTGCTTTATTTCGTATCCTTTATTTTTCAAGAGTTCCAGCAAACCGTCCGAGCCATGCAAATGCGCCAAGCCTACAATCGCAAATGTAACTTTTCCGCTGAGCAGATAATTTTCAATTTTAGGTAGCCAATCGTTATTTCTTTCCGTAAACAGCGCGTTGTAGGCTGTAGGGAATTTTTCTTTTCCCCGCAGCATATCCGGTAACAATTCGTCGAAAACGCCCTTTTTCCACGACGCAATAAGTATGGAAATTTCCTTTTCCATTTCATTAAAATCTTCCAGCGAATATTGTACGTATTCATTTTCGTACCCTGCGCCCATGCCGGTAAGCATAGCTATTTGCTGGTCGGCTGTTTCCAAAAACCCGGTTTCTTTTCCTGCTTTTTTTGCTTGCGCCAGATAATAGGCGTCAACGCCTTGCGACGTCAAACCAAGTTGCTGCAACTGTTGCACCAGTAAGGTATTTAATAGCATTACCGGTTTTATTTTTTGCAACTTTTCTATGGGCAACGAAAACTTTTCGCACAGCGCTTTCAGTTGTGCATAGGTGTTTGTATCCAATAGGGATTGAAGCGTCTGGTCGCCGGGCAACATGGATTCCGCTATTATTGTTTGCGTGATTTCCTGCGTTGACAGTTGGTCAATGTCGGCTTCAAATACGATGAGCGGCGCTTTTTCAAAAGCCACATCAAATTCTTTAGGCAATGGAAAATCTTCACTGCGTAAAATATGAACGCTGCCGCCCAAGTAAAGCGTTTTTCCATTTTTACTGATTTCCCAAACAGAAGATTGGGAAAAACAAGGCGCAGCAAACAAAAAACTGCTAATGAATAAAACAATAAGTTTTTTCATAAAAAATATTTTAGTTTTTATTTTCTCCGCTGTTGTTGCATTTGCCGCCGTTGCATTTCTTCCAGCCGCTGCTGGAATTTCGATTTCTTTTGCGGTTGTGCGGCGCGCGCCTGCATTTTCGCCAACATCTTTTTTTCGTCGATGAAAAATTTGCGGATAATCCATGTTTGTATCATGGTAATAAAATTCGACAGCATATAATAATAACTCAACCCGCTGGAGAAGTTGTTGCACAACACCAGCAAGAATATCGGCATAAAATAAAGTTGCATGAATTTCATGCCGGGTTGTCCTGTTTGCGGCGTCTGCGACATCATCATCTTTGAATAAAAGTATGTGGACACCGCCATGAGCAAGGCAAACAAACTCACGTGGTCGCCATACATCGGAATAGAGAACGGCAAATCCAAAATAGAATCGTAGGTGCTAAAATCGCCAGCCCACAGGAAACCTTTCTGCCGCAACTCAAACGACGCAGGGAAGAAACGGAACATGGCAAATAAAATCGGCATCTGCAACAACATCGGCAGGCAGCCGCCCATCATGCTTACGCCGGTTCGTTTGTAGAGCGCCATCGTTTCCTGTTGCTTTTTCATAGCGTCTTCCCGCTTCGGGTATTTCGCGTTTATCTTGTCTATATCCGGTTTCAGCAGCTTCATTTTGGCGCTGGACACTATTGATTTCTGCGAGAATGGCGCTAAAATGATTTTTATAAAAATAGTCAGCAGCAGAATAATGATACCGTAATTACTGATATATCTATTCAGGAAATCAAACGTCGGGATAATTATCCAACGGTTGATAGGTCGGATAATCCAGCCGCCCAGCGGCACTAAGTTTTCCAAATCGCGGCCATATGATTTCAATGTTTTGTAGTGGTTCGGACCAAAATAAAACTGCAATGGAATAGTTGTGCCGGCTGCGCCGTTGTAAGGGAATTGCACGAACGCATTGCAACGCATTAACTCGCGACGGTCGTTGCCCTGCGTGTTTTTCTGATACGACACCGACGCATTGTTAAAATTCGCCGGCGCTATTAAAATCGATGAAAAGAATTGTTGTTTGAAAGCAATCCATTCTACCCGCGTGGGAATTTTTTTATCGTCGGCGTCATTCCGTTCGCCCAACTCATCAATATCGCTATCGCCGGGATATTTATACGCAACGGTTGACTGGTTGGCTTCGCTTGCAAAATCTTTTTCTTGCCGCAGCAATGTAGCCGACCAGCTCAAATCAACCGTCGTCACATTTTGCGGAATGTGCGCATTCATGCCATTGAGCCGGATATCCAAATCCACTTTATAGCTGCCGTAACGCAACGTATATATATAGTCAATGGAAGCGTCTTCTGCCGTTTGCAACCGGTAAGTCAGACGGGCGACGGAGTCGGTTTCCGTCAATTGCGTAACTGCCGGAACGTCCACCGGCGTAAAGTAAAACAAGGAAGTGGCAATATTTTTAGTAGTAAAAAAATTTAGCGACAGTTGATTGTCTTCGCCGGCAAACAAGACCACCGGCAAGCTGTCGTGGGTCTGGTAGTTTTTCATTTGCACGGCATACACCTGTCCGCCTTTGTTGCTGAAAGTAACCGCCAGCAAATCGTTTTCAATGGTGATAAATTCTTGTTCGCCTTCCCCTGCAAGGACTAATGCGCTGCCGTAACTTTCATCAATCACCGGCTGGGCGGGGGCAAGCGTAGCGGCGGGCGCGGCAACAGGAACAATACTATCCGGCTGGTTGACGCGGCGGATGGAATCCTGTTCGCGCTGTATCCGTTGCTGTTCCTTTAATTGCTCTAACTGCGCTTCCTGCAGTTTCCGCTGCTCATGCGACGAGTAAATGCTAAAGCCTATTAAAATAATGCCAATAAGGATAATTCCGGCAAGTGTATTTTTATTCATATTGTTGGTCTATCAATTTTATTTTTGTTTCTACTGTTTTAATTTCTTCTTTCGCCGCCGCTACTTTTTTATTTACATCAGCAATCAGCGCGTCGGCGTTTTTCGATTTGGCAAAAAAGCCGATATTGTTTTCCCACAAAGCGATGTCTGATTCCAATTGGCGGAGTTTTTGCACTAATTTTTCGCGTTCCGAACGGATGAAGCGATTGGCTTTACCCGATTGCTGCATGTCTTCGATACGATTTTTAAAACGAATAATTTTCTTATCCATATCGCTGATGTGCAAAGAGGAAAAGTGCTTGTCTATGGCTGCGCGGTAGGCATTTTGTATGCGTTCCTTTTCTTTCGCCGGCACAAAACCGACTTCCGTCCAACGGCGTTGAAATTCTTTCAAGGCGTCCAGGTTCCCTTTAATATCGTTGCCGGGCACAAAAGATTCGATTTCGTTTATAATCGCTTCCTTCCGGCGCAGGTTCTCGTCGTACTGCGCATCAACAGATGAAAAATATTTTTGTTTACGGCTGAAAAAATTGTCGCAGGCAGTGCGGAAACGCTTCCACGTTGCATCGGACTGCTTGCGCGTTACTGGCCCGATTTCTTTCCATTGCTTTTGCAGGCTGATAAATTTATCGGTTGTTTTCTTCCAGTCATCGCTTTCTTTCAAGGCTTCCGCCTGTTCGCACAAGGCGATTTTCAGTTGCAGGTTGTTGTGCATTTCGTCCTTGAAACTGCCGTAAAATTCCCGTTTTGCCGTGTAGAATTTATCGCATGCCGCGCGGAACCGTTCATATACTTTGGTATTGTCTTTTTTGGCGGTGAAGCCGATAGTTTTCCAAACCTGCCGTAGCTTTCCCAGTTTCCTTGATATGCTGCTCCATTCGCTGTTGTCTTTTATTTCCGTATTGGCAAGCTCTTCTGCCTGCTCGCACAAGGCTTTTTTCGCCGCAAGGTTTTTCAGTTGTTCTTCTTTTTGCCGCTCAAAATATTCCTGATGTTTTTTGTTAATGGCGGTCGTTGCGTTTTTGAAACGTTCCCACACCTGTTCGCGCAACTCACGCGCCACCGGACCTGTTTCGCGCCATTGTTCATGGAAATGCTGCAATTTGTTAAAAGCATTGATAATACTGGGTTCCAAGAGCAGTTCTTCAGCCTTTTCGCACAAAACTGTTTTGGCTTCCAAGTTTTTCTTCAAGTCCAAATCGCGCAATTCGTTATTGATTTTCACATAATCGTAAAAACGCTCTACATTATATTGGTACGTATCCCAAATATCTTTGGTGTGCGAGACCGGCACAGGACCTGTTTCGCGCCAATGCTGCTGCAATGCGCGGAAAGCAGGAAATGTCTGGTTCAGGTCTTCCTGTTTTTCCAGCAACTTTTTCAGCTCTTCGATTATCGCCAGTTTTTTTGCCAGGTTCTCTTCTTTCTCTTGCTCTGCCTGTTGATTATAGGCGGCGCGTTTTTGCTTGTATTCATTATACAATTGTTTGAATGTCGTTTCCAGTTCGTCGGCTGCCGGTTCGGCTTCGACAGGCGCTTCGTTGCCTTGCGGTTCCTGGCTTTTACGCTCCTGCAACAATAACCTGTAGAATGTAGATTTTATCAAATCGGCTTCGCGGCGCAAAACGCTGGCTGCTTCGGCAGTAGGCGATACAAGCAATTCATGAAAAATATCCAATAATTCTTTACGTGATAATTCTGCATATTGCCGGGACGGTTCCAGCGGCAATTCATTGGGCGAAGCTGCCGGCAGCGAGTCGGCGGCTTGCTGTTCGGGATTAAATGTAATGTCCGGCTCTCCGGCGGGATGGGCGCTCTGCTCGCTGGGAGCAGGATTTTGAAGACAGTTCTCCATAAATTAGATGTCAATTTTTTTGCTAACAGTCCACAAAAGTAGGTAAAATAGTTGGATTTTTCAAGAAACGGTGAAATGCCGCGCGCTGTAAAGCCCGCTATGCAATAAGCATCTTTACATTTTCACTTTTCCACATTTTTACAGTACATTTTTTTTGCAGAATTAAAAATTCTTTTTACCTTTGCTCCCGATATTTATGCTCTTTGCCATTTTGACCGCTTTTATTCTTCTATTGAAATATCGACAATTTCATTTGATAATTAAGGATAAAAGCAAAACTCCACGAGAGAGAAACGTGAATTTTTGCTTATAGATTTACAGGTATTCCAGAACCTCAAAGATAATAAGAACAGTTCACGTTTCGCATTTTATACCTGAACCTAATCTCGTTAAAAAAAAGAGAAGTTCCCGAAACAAGACCGACAAAAATAAAAGCTGAAAAATGCGAATTACGCAGATTTTTACGGATTACGCGGATATAGTGCGGTAAAAGGGATTGTTTGTGAATGTTTGTGTTTGGGAATAAATATAAGTGTGAAGCAATCCCTGAAGCCGCAAAAAAAGGGGAAAAGCCCCCTAACCCCCGAAGGAAGCCCCCTAACCCCCAAAGGGGGAACAGGGGATTGACGATTGACGAATTGACGAATTGACGAATTGACGATTGAGGCTGGCGCCGGCTGATGTGGAGATGTGAAAATGTGAAGATGTGAAGATGTGGAAATGTGGAGATGTGATGATGTGAAGATGTGATGATGTGGAAATGTGGAGATGTGATGATGTGAAGATGTGATGATATAGGCAGCATTAACCATTAACCGTTAACCATTAACCGTTAACCGTTGAACACAGGAACTAAAAACAGAATTTTATAAAAATATA
>JAITKG010000088.1 GCA_031278495.1 Prevotellaceae bacterium
CCGGAAGGGTTTCGTTGCGCGGGGCGCGGGACAGGGAATACGGTAATATGGATGTGTGAGTATTCATTGCTTAATTTATTGTCTAAGCGACTGCAAAGATAGTAAATGTTTTTAATATCGACGATCTCTGATTTGAATCCGCCGCTCGCAGATTTGAATCCGCCGCTCGCAGATTTGAATCCGCCGCTCGCAGATTTGAATCCGCCGCTCGCGGATTTGAATCCGCCGCTCGCAGATTTGAATCCGCCGCTCGCAGATTTGAATCCGCCGCTCGCAGATTTGAATCCGCCGCTCGCAGATTTAAATCCGCCGCTCGCGGATCTGCATACGCAACCCGCCGGAAAGCATAGTATAGCAAGGGGTCTAAACCCTTGTAAGTAGCTGATAATAAAAAACTTGGGGGGGGGGGGGGGGGGTAAAATTAAACATCCGGAAACCGGCGCATTCCGCGCGGCGCACGGAGGCGCGGAACAGGGGGCGCGGGGCGGTGATGTTCAAATTTACGTTCATTGTGTTTTGAATTTCCGGCGTAAAGGTAGGAAAAAAAATTTGTGTAACAAATTTTTTTTTAGCGGTTAGTGGTTAATATTGCCGGTTAAAAAAGATTCCCATCTTGCCGTCGGCTTCAGCCGACAGTTAAAAAGGATTCCCATCTTTTGGGGGGTTAGCCCTGCATAATGTGTGGGCTAAAGCCCGGAAAATAATTTGCCCCCTCTCTTATCCGGCGGTTAAAACCGACGGCAATATTATTCATTGTCCCCGTCATTCCGAGCGGAGTCGAGGAATCTGCTGCGTTATGCGCTGCGCGATAAAAGCGCTTCGCGCGGTAAAAGCCCTTCGGGCGATAAAAGCGCTGCGCGCGGTAAAAGCCCTTCGGGCGATAAATGCGCTGCGCGCGATAAACGGTGAACGGTGAACGGTGCAGTTGAAAGTGGCTGCCGCGCCAGCCTAACTCTTAACTCTTAGTTCTTAGTTCTTAACTCAGCCGCCGCGCCAGCCCAATTAGTCACATTAGCACATTAGTCACATTAGCACATTAGTTGCTGCTGCATTAGTATATCCAAAAAGCACGGGAGGCGGCAAGCCAGCCTGCTTCGCTGTCGGCGAGGGCTTGCTGCATTTCGCGTTCGGAGGCGCGTCCTTTCAGGTAATCCAGTAACAGGTCATTGCCCGCCAGCAGTTCAATAGCCGTTTTGTCGTTGCCTTTTTCGTACACGCCCTCGCGCCATGCAAAACCTTCAAACCCGGACAGGAAACGCAGGATACGCAGGCTGTGCAGCAACGAATGGTAAGGTTTTCCGGTCAGGTGCAGTTGAAAGCCATAGCAAATTTCGCCGCTGTGCTTGTGGAACGTGGGAATGAAATGCAATAACCGCAGCCGTGCGCCCTCGCTGTAGAGGGGATGCTGCGGGTCGTTCCAGCCGCTGTAACTGTGGGAACGGTTGTAGTCATGCAGCTGCCGGAGGAACGGCGCGCCGAAAATTTCAAAAGGCCGGGTCGTGCCGCGTCCTTCGCTCAGGTTCGTGCCTTCGAGCAGGCACTGCCCGCTATACACCATGCAGGCGTATGCCGACGGGATATTCGGCGAAGGATAAATAGCGCAGGGCGTTTTCACAAAAGTATTGCCTGCGCCCGGCAATGCAAGCGGGGCGGCGTATTGCCGGTCGAGCGTGTAGGGAATAACCGTCAGCGGGAATGGCGCATTCAGCCGGTGGTGCAGGAAACCGCACAATTCGCCAAAGGTTAATCCATGCCGGTGCGGCAGCCCCTCTACGCCGATGAACGATGCGTATTCCTTGCTTACCGGAATGCCTTCGACTTGCCTGCCCGCAGGATTCGGGCGGTCGAGCACATATACTTCCGGTTGCAGGCGGTGTTCCGTCAGGGAGCGGAATAATTTTTCGACGGTGGAAATAAACGTATAATAGCGGCAACCCACATCCTGCAAGTCGATGACGATAGCGTCGAGGTCGTTCAGCTTGTCCAGTGGCGCCGACAGCGAAGCCTCGCTGCTGCCATAGAGCGAAACGAAATCGACGCCATCCAAATGCAGGCAGTTGTAAAATGCGCCGGAATGGAGGGCTTCCTGGTCTTGTAATTCGGCAAAAAGCCCGTGTTCGGGCAGGAAGAGGCGGTGCAGCTTGCCGTGCCGGTGCAATTGTTCAAACAGGTAGCAGCCTTCCGAAAAGTCCCATGAAGCTTGGTTGCACAATAACCCCACGCGACCCGCAAGCGAGCCGTCGCCGGCAAATTCCAGCAGGGTTTTAGCGGCTACTCTCATCGGATGGTTTTGCTAACAGTTCTTCAATTACGCGCACCATTTCGGCAAACTCGCCCGGGTCGTAAAGGCGCGTCAGGAAAGCGATTTTGCCATCGCGCCCGATGATGATATTCCGCGTTACGCCGGCGCCTTGCGCGGCATAGCGGTGGAATTTCTCGCCGCTTTCGTCCAGCGTCAGCGGATAGGTTACCCGGATGGTTTCGGCAAATTTTTGCGTAGTGTCTGCCGGCTCTTTGTAATCAACGGCAATGAGTGCGAAGTCTAAATTCTCTTTATGTTTTTGCCAGACGTCGCGTTCAATGTAGGGCATTTCTTTCCGGCACACGCCGCACCAACTGGCAGTGAATTGCAGCATCACTACTTTGCCTCGATAATTACTCAACCGCTCCGTACTGCCGTCTAAATAGTGAATGTCAAAATCAGGCGCGTCATCGCCAACTTTCACAATATAGCCGCGCGAAGCGTCTTCTATTTGCGCTGTGCGGTTGTGGCAGGCGAAAGCCATGCACAGGATAAGGAATAATAAAACAGGAATTTTTTTCATACAGTTTTAATGTATTATGTTTTTTCTACAAAGATAACGGTTTTGCGGAAAGATACAAAACTGTTTGGGGATTGTTTTAGAACGCCAGCAACTTTACGGCAAACGCCGTGATGAGCGCTATCAGCAGCCAGCGTATTATTTGCGGTTTCCATGTGGTGGCGAATTTCACGCCGAGCCATGCGCCGGCGGCTTGTCCGGCAGCTTGCAGGATGCCGACGTCGTAATGTATTTTTACTTTGCCGGAATAAATAAAGAAAACAACCAGCGACGCTACCGTCGTAAATAACACGACGAAAACCTTAATGGAATTGGCGGTCAGTAAATCATAGCCGGTGCCAAGCACTAACAGGATCAGCAGGAAATAACCGATGCCGGCTTGCAGGAAACCGGCATAAATGCCGACTGCAAAATATACCGGATAGAGCCACCACTTTATTTCCGGCATGGCGGTTACCTTGTTCTTCAGCCATTTTTCAGGCTGCAGGAAAATCACCGGCAGCATAAAAATCAGTACGGCGCCGGTGGCTTGCCGGATAATATCATTCGGCACATGCACGGCTATCCATGCGCCAATGAGGGTGCCGAGCGTCAACGGGATAGCAGGACGCATTCCCCACGACCATTCAAAGGTTCTTTTCTTTTTGAACCGGGCAGACGCCACAATGCTTTGGAACAGGAAGCCCAGCCGGTTGGTTACATTTGCTTCGGCGGCGGCGTTCTCGCCGGAAATGACCGTCATCAGCACCGGCAGGGTAATGAGCGAACCGCCGCCCGCCAGCGTATTGATGATCCCGCAAACAATGCCGGAGGCAAATACTATCACATATAAATACCACTCTAAATCCATCGCCTGTCAAAAAAATTGCTTCGCCGGATAGACGAAGCAAAATTATTAAATCTTCAAATATTTGAATTATTCTTTTACTAACGGTTGTACATATACCTTATCATCGAACGTCATGCGCAACAAATAAAATCCTGCCAAATCCGACGAGCGGGGATTGTAGGTAATATGCTGCGGTCCCTTTTGCCGGACGCTTTTCACCAAATGTTTAATGTATTGCCCAGACGTAGAGAACAGGGCAATGTCTACCAACGTTTCTTTTTCCAGCGTATAGGTTAAATGAAAGTAGGAATTATAAGGATTCGGAAAGATAGAATACGTTACTTCAGACTCTACAATAGTATTGGCGATTTGTTTTTCGGTTATATCTTCGGCGGTAAGGGTTATGTCGGGCGTTGCCGTAGCGGACGTGTTTGCCAGCATAGCGGTGGTGTAAAACGATTCATTGACTGTGGAGGGCGTTCCGTTTTCAGGCGTGTAGGTGATGTTCCACGTAACAAATACCGGATAGCGGTATCCCTCCGTATACCAAAGGTATTTCACCAGATCGACCTGCGTATTATTGCAAAGTTCTTCGACATAACTTTCTTTTGTTTTCACGCGGAGTACGTTGTACAACGTTACATTGCCCGGCAATAACAATACGCCGTAAGCGTCGGCTTCCGACGAATAATTACCCGCCATGTTGCCGCCCATTTCGTGGTCGACGCCGTAGAAACAGCGGGCGCTAAACGAGCCGGTAAACGCAGTGCCGTAACCAAACGGGTAGCGGATTTTAACGATAGGTTGTTCAAAACGAACCATCCGTCCCGGACCCGTATAACTTTCGTATACGTTTGCATCTTCATTGCAGGCATAAGTGAATACGCCGCCATCGACAGCCGTTACTTTCAGCGCGCCGTTTTCGCCCTGTTCCACCGTTTCCATCTTCCCTTCGTTCAGGGGCGACAGGTGCGTGTAATCCCATACTTGCATGGCGCCGGCGCCGCCCGGTTCCATGTATTGTACTTGACGCATCGAATTATTTTCACCGGCTTTCAGCCCGTGTGTCTGGTAGGTAAGCACCGGCTGTGCAAACGCTATGGACGATGCGAATAAAAATCC
>JAITKG010000157.1 GCA_031278495.1 Prevotellaceae bacterium
CAAGCCATTTTTGCAGGAGGGCGGCAAGTTCTTTTCCGGTAGTATAGCTTGCTGCGCCGCCTTGCGCTATCAGGTCGCCGGCTTCGCGGAAACGTTGGTAGTTGGGACCAAAAACCACAGGTATGCCGTACACCGCCGCTTCCAACGTGTTGTGTATGCCTGCGCCGAACCCGCCGCCAATATACGCCACCGTGCCATAGCGGTACACGGACGATAACATCCCAATGGTGTCCAACACCAGCACACGGTGAACAAAGTTATCCTGTTTTTCGTTTCCCGTTTCCTGTTCCCCGTTTCCCATTGAATACCTTGTTACCCCAAACGGTGCAAAACGCCTGGCGATAGCTGCCAAATGTTCTTCGTGGATTTCGTGCGGCACGATCACTAATTTGGCATTGGCGGGTAATACGGCGAAAGCGGCGGCGAGTTTTTCTTCATCGGCAGGCCATGTGCTGCCGGCAATAATGGTTGGTTGTCCGGCGGAAAATTTTTCTACCGCCGGTAATTTTTCCGGCGTTTGCGCCAGCTTCCACACGCGGTCGAAACGCGTGTCGCCGGTAACGAATACATTTGTGATACCAATGGAAGCAAGCAGTTCTTTGGAAGCGTTGTTTTGCACAAACAAGTAACGGCAGGCGTGCAACATCTTCCGGAAAAATCCGCCGTACCACTGGAAAAATGCCTGCGACGGACGGAATATCGCCGACGCCACATATACCGGAACAGCCTGTTTTTTCAAGGCACGTAAGAGATTGTGCCAAAAATCGTATTTTATAAAAATCACGATTTTGGGTTTCACCATCGTTACGAACCGGCGGGCATTGCGGGGCGTATCCAACGGCAAGTAAAGCGTCCAATCGGCGCCGGTATAATTTTTCCGGATTTCATAGCCCGAGGGAGAAAAGAAAGTCAGTAAAATTTTGTGTGCCGGAAATTGATTCCGGTAGGCTTCCATCAGCGGACGACCCTGTTCAAACTCGCCCAGCGACGAACAGTGAAACCATGCAATCGGCGCGTCATCCTGCCCAATGATTTTCCACTGTTTGTATCCGTGTTTACGTCCGCGCCGGAATAAATTAGCTTTTTTATTCAACGGCGATACCACCAGTATTATCAACGAATAAAGGTAGACGCCTATATTGTATAACCAACACATTTTAATCTTGCCGGAATTTTTTTGCAAAGCTAATAAAATTTTGCGACTGCGTATTTTTTCTTAACTTTGTTCATTATTAAAAACTTTTCAGTTTACCTAAAATCATGAAAGGACTCATTTTAGCAGGCGGCGTCGCTACCCGTTTATTTCCTTCGTCGAAAGCTATTTCCAAACAAATTATGCCGGTATATGACAAGCCGATGATTTATTATCCGCTTTCTACGCTAATGTTGGCGGGCATCCGGGAAGTGTTGATTATTTCTACGCCGCGCGATTTGCCGTTATTCCGTGAATTGCTCGGAACAGGCGAAAGTCTGGGAATGAAGTTTGCTTACCAGATACAGGAAAAACCAAACGGATTAGCCGAAGCGTTTATTGTCGGCGAAAAGTTTTTGAACGGCGAAGGCGGCGCGCTGGTTTTGGGGGATAATATTTTTTATGGGCAAGGTTTCTCGTCAATGCTTGCCCGCGCCGCCAGGAGCGTGCAAAGAAAAGGCGCATGTATATTCGGTTATTATGTGAAAGACCCGCGTGCGTACGGCGTGGTAGAATTTGATAAAACGAATAAAGTCGTTTCGCTGGAAGAAAAGCCGGCGCAACCAAAATCAAATTATGCCATTCCCGGATTGTATTTTTATGATAACACCGTATGCGAAAAGGCGCGCCAATTGAAGCCTTCGGCACGGGGCGAACTGGAAATTACCGACCTGAATAAAGTATACCTCCGCGAAGGCGCCCTCACGGTAGAACTTTTCGGGCGCGGCTTTGCATGGCTGGATACCGGCAGCGCCGACAATATGCTGGACGCCGCCAATTATGTAGCGACTGTCCAGAACCGGCAGGGTTTTTATATTGCGTGCATCGAAGAAATCGCGTGGCGCAACGGATGGATTGATGCAACGCAACTGCGCGACTTGGGTGCGGCGATGAATAAAACCGCATACGGTCAATATTTATTGGAGTTAGCAGGTTAAATAAACATGGATTTTCAAGAAACAAACATTAAGGGCGTGTGGATTATTACGCCAAAAGTATTTGCCGATGCACGCGGTTATTTTATGGAATCATTCCGGCAGGATGCGTTTGAAAAACATATCGGGCGTATCACCTTTGTGCAGGACAACGAGTCGCGGTCGTCGTATGGCGTGCTGCGCGGGCTGCATTACCAGTTGCCGCCGTTTGAGCAAAGCAAGCTCGTGCGGGTGGTGCAGGGAACGGTGTGGGATGTGGCGGTAGATATTCGCCGCAATTCCCCGACATTTGGAAAGTATGTAGCGGTCGAACTGAGCGCGGAAAATAAACGGCAGTTATTTCTACCGCACGGCATGGCGCACGGTTTTGTGGTATTGAGCGAAACGGCGGTCTTTACCTACAAAGTCGATAATTACTATGCCCCGCAAGCCGAACGCAGCATCCGCTTCAACGACCCTGCCATTGGTATTGATTGGCCCGTGCCGGCTGATAAACTGATATTGTCCGAGCGGGATAAAATTACGCCGTTTTTTAAGGATATAAATTTTTGAACGCAGCAGCGCAATTAAAGGGGACGCTAACAGGGCTGAAAACCCTGTTAGCGTTTTTAATTCGGGCTTCGGGACATCGGACTTCGGAAGTACAAAACCGGACTTTTAGAGAAACAAAGCCAATTCATAATTTATAACTCATAATTACATGCAGCGTTTTTTCCTCTTTTTGCATCTTATCAAATATCCAGACAAGAGGCATTCGGTTTTTTGGGTTTTTAACACTCCGGCGTCTTTTTCCCGCAACGGACAACTTTTTTCGCAGGGTGAACAACTTTTTTTGCATGAGGAACAACTTTTTTTGCATGCAAAAAAACAATTTTGTATTACAATTAAAATAATTCACCAATTAAGAAGGGTGAAAGGAGAAGGGGGCTGGCGCACCAGTAACTTTTCCCCTTCACCCTTTCCCCCTTTCCCCTTTGGGCTTGCAATGACGATGCGTCAATTTGAAATGTACCCCTTTCCATTTTCCACTAAAAATTGTGTAACTTTGCAATGCAAAAATAAAACACTGCAATGAAAAATATCTTAATTACCGGCGGCGCCGGGTTTATCGGTTCGCATGTAGTACGGTTATTTACCAGCAAGTATCCCGGCGCTACGATTGTAAATATGGATAACCTGACGTATGCAGGCAACCTCGAAAACCTGCGCGACGTGGAAAAGTGCGCCAACTACCGTTTTGTGAAGGCAGATATTTGCGACTATGAAGAGGTAAAAAAAATCATGGCGGATTTTGCCATTACCGGCATTATCCATCTGGCGGCGGAATCGCATGTAGACCGGTCGATTACCGACCCGTTTATTTTTGCAAAGACCAATGTTATCGGAACGCTCACCCTGCTGCAAGCCGCCAAAGAACAATGGAAGGATGATTACAACGGACGCCTTTTTTACCATGTTTCCACCGACGAAGTATATGGCTCGCTGGAACACGGCGGTTTTTTTGTAGAAACAACCCCATACGACCCGAAGTCGCCCTATTCCGCTTCCAAAGCCGGCTCCGACCACTTTGTGCGGGCGTTTTACAATACCTACAAACTGCCGGTGGTCATCAGCAACTGCTCGAATAACTACGGTCCTTACCAGTTTCCCGAAAAATTGATACCGCTATTTATTAACAATATCCGGCACAATAAACCGCTGCCGGTATATGGCAAGGGCGAGAACGTACGCGACTGGCTGTTTGTAGAAGACCATGCGCGTGCCATTGATGTGATCTTCCACAAAGGAAAAATCGGCGGCACCTATAATGTCGGCGGTTTCAACGAATGGAAAAATATTGATTTGATAAAGGTGATGATAAAAATCGTCGACCGCCTGTTAGGACGCCCCGAAGGCGCTTCGGAAAAATTGATTACTTACGTTACCGACCGCGCCGGACATGACCTGCGCTATGCCATTGATTCCTCCAAACTGAAAAATGAACTGGGCTGGGAACCTTCATTGCAATTTGAAGAAGGACTGGAAAAAACCGTGAAATGGTACTTGGATAACCAGGAATGGTTGGATAAGATTACGCAAATTAAGGCGGATTACGCAGATTAAACGATGACAGAATTGCTATATAAAGAGGAAAGTTATGCTATTATCGGTGCATGCATGAAAGTTCATGCTACATTAGGTAGCGGTTTTTTGGAAGCTGTTTATCAGGAAGCATTGTCTAAAGAATGTCGGAAACAAGCTATTCCATTTAAAGAGCAGGAAAAGTTGAAGATTTATTATGAAGGAGCAACACTAAACAAATTTTATAAAGCGGATTTTGTTTGTTATGATAAAATTATTGTGGAAATAAAGTCCACAGCAGTATTACTGCCCATTCACCGTAACCAGTTGCTGAATTATTTATCGGCTACAGGTTTTGCATTGGGACTTATAATGAATTTTGGAACCATATCATTAACTTTTAAGCGAATTATCCATTCATGTAATTCGCTAAAATCAGTGTAATTTAATATGAAAATAACGATTGTTGGAACAGGATATGTAGGATTGGTTACCGGCGCATGTTTTGCGGAAATGGGTACGCATGTGCATTGCATAGACATTGACGCGAAGAAAATAGCCGGGTTGAACAAGGGCATTATCCCTATCTACGAGCCGGGACTGGAGAATTTAGTGCATAAAAATACCGCAGCCGGACGGTTGAAATTCGGCACGGATTTAACGGCGGTAATTGACGACAGCGACATTGTATTTAGCGCCGTCGGCACGCCGCCCGGCGAAAACGGTAGCGCCGATTTGAAATATGTATTGGACGTCGCCCGCACGGTAGGGCGTTCCATTAACAAATATGTAGCGTTTGTTACCAAAAGCACCGTGCCGGTAGGGACGGCGGAACGGGTGCGTAAAACCATCTGCGAAGAATTGCAAAAACGCCGCGTGGAAATACCGTTCGATGTAGCTTCCAACCCTGAATTTCTAAAGGAAGGCGCAGCTATCGACGATTTCATGCGCCCCGACCGGATTGTAGTCGGCGTGGATAGCGATAAAGCGAAAGCCTTGATTGAACAGCTCTACAAGCCCTTTACACTGAACGGGCACCCGGTTATTTTCATGGATATTGCGTCTGCCGAAATGACGAAATACGCCGCCAATGCCATGCTGGCTACACGGATCAGCTTTATGAACGATATTGCCAATTTATGCGAATGCGTAGGGGCGAATGTGCACGAAGTCCGCAAAGGGATTGGCAGCGATCCGCGCATCGGCGCGAAATTTTTGTATCCGGGCTGCGGATATGGCGGCTCCTGTTTTCCGAAAGACGTCAAGGCATTGATAAAAACGGCGGCGGAACATCATTATGAAATGCGCGTGTTGCAAGCGGTCGAAGAAGTGAATGACCGGCAGAAAGAAATCCTGTACCATAAATTAGAAAAGCGGTTCAACGGCGAACTGGAAGGAAAAACCATTGCCCTGTGGGGCTTGTCCTTCAAGCCGCAAACCGACGATATGCGTGAAGCGCCCTCGCTGGCGCTGATTGAAAAACTGCTGGCGGCAGGTTGTACCGTGAAAACATACGACCCGGTAGCCATGCCGGAAGCAAAGCGGATATTAGGCGGCAGGGTAGGTTACGCTAAAGATATTTACGAAACGGCGAAGCAAGCCGACGCCATACTGTTGGTCACCGAATGGAAAGAATTCCGCCTGCCCGACTGGAACGCTATTAAGGACGCCATGAGAACGCCTGTGGTGCTTGACGGTCGTAATATTTACGATGGCGACGAATTGCAGCGCACAGGGTTCGAGTATTACGGGCTGGGCAACGGCGGTTACGGACAGCGAATGTAACGGAACAATAGCGTGGTTAAACTTTATAAAATACAGTGGTTATATTACCAACAAAATATTGATACAAATGAAAGGGACATATAATGAAATTGGAAAACTGGCAGGATACATGTTGATTTATCCTGAAAAATTTAGAGTAAAAATATAACCTATGAATACTGCGACTACTACTGCCACTGCCGGCTGCCGGCGGATACTCATTACCGGAGGCGCGGGATTTATCGGTTCGCACCTTTGCGAACGGCTGCTAAACGAAGGACACGATGTGATTTGTTTGGATAATTATTTTACGGGAAGCAAGAATAATATCCTGCACCTGTTGCACAACAAGCATTTCGAACTGGTGCGCCATGATATTACGACCCCCTATCTGGCAGAAGTGGACGAAATATACAACCTGGCTTGTCCCGCTTCGCCCGTGCATTACCAGTACAATCCGATTAAAACCATAAAAACGTCGGTGATGGGCGCTATCAATATGTTGGGATTGGCAAAGCGCACTAAAGCCAAAATCCTGCAAGCCTCAACCAGTGAAGTGTACGGCGACCCGGTCATACATCCGCAACCGGAATATTACTGGGGCAACGTGAACTGCAACGGCGTCCGCTCATGTTACGACGAAGGAAAACGCTGCGCCGAAACGCTGTTCATGGACTATCACCGGCAAAATAAGGTGCGGATAAAAATCATCCGCATCTTCAACACTTATGGTCCGCACATGCACCCCAATGACGGGCGCGTGGTGTCCAACTTTATTGTGCAGGCATTGTCGGGAAAAGACCTCACCATTTACGGCGACGGCTGCCAGACGCGCAGTTTCCAGTATGTGGACGATTTGGTCGAAGGCATGGTGCGCATGATGGCGACGCCCGACAGTTTTACCGGACCGGTCAATATCGGCAATCCATGCGAATTTACGATGCTGGAGTTGGCGGAACTGGTCATCAAGCTGACAAAATCGAAATCGAAAATCATTCACCTGCCCCTGCCTGCCGACGATCCGAAACAACGCCGGCCGGACATTGCGCTGGCAAAAGAAAAACTGAACGGATGGCAACCCCTCATCCCATTGGAAGAAGGACTAAAACGAACGATAGATTATTTCAGGCATTCATTTTTTACAAAATAATATTATGACACAGGTAACAGAATCAAATTTCGAGGAGATTGTAGTAAAATCGGAACAACCGGTGATGTTGGATTTTTGGGCAGAATGGTGCGGTCCGTGCCGCGCTATTGCCTCGGTGGTAAAGGAATTGGCTACGGAGTACGAAGGCCGCGCGATTGTAGCTAAATGCGATGTGGACAGCAACAATTCTATTGCCATAAAGTTCGGTATCCGCAGTATCCCGACAATTCTATTTTTCCAAAACGGGGAAGTAATAGACAAATTAGTCGGCGCGGTATCCAAATCGCAACTGGCTGCCAAACTTGACGCCATACTGTAAATCCGTACCTGCTGGGGAAACCTGCGGAACGGGCGAAATGTCCATCCGCCAAAAGACTTGCGACAGTTTATGAAAGTTTGTATTTTTTGTGCATCAAGCGCAAAAGTAGCGCCTGTTTTTTTTGAAGCGGCGGAAACCGTTGCCCGTGTGGTGGCAGCGGCGGGGCATACGATTATATACGGCGGCGGAGCAGTGGGGTTAATGGGTGCGCTGGCTGACGCGGCGTTGGCTTGCCACACAAAAATAATTGGCGTCCTGCCACGCTTCATGCGGCAAGTAGAGTGGCAACACAACGGACTGACCGAACTAATACTGGTCGATACGATGCACCAGCGGAAGGCGTTGATGATTGCCGGCGTTGATGCGGTGGTGGCGTTGCCGGGCGGCACCGGAACGCTCGAAGAGCTGATGGAAGTAATTACGCTGAAACGGTTGGGGAAATTTACAAAACCGGTCGTCATCGTAAATACGAACGGTTTCTACGACGCCCTGCTAACCTTGTTCGACAAGATGGCAGACAAATATTTCATACGCCCCGAACACAGGGACGCATGGACGGTAATAGAACAGGCAGCAGATGTTTTAACGGCTATCGAACGCGCCAAACCATGGAACAACGAAGCCATCCATTTTGCGGCAGTATAAATTTTAGACACATGAATGTGTTAGACGATATAAAAAAATTATTGGGCGACGACTGGACGCGCTTCGAGCGTTTCTTCCGCGAAGCCTTGCAGAACGAGGTTGAGCTGTTGAATACCGTGAACCGGTATTTGCTGGATCATCGGGGAAAGCAACTGCGCCCGGTATTGACGCTGTTGACGGCAAACAGTTTTTCCGCGTGCGGGCAGCCGGCGCTGGTGGCAGCCGCAGTGGTGGAAATGGTGCATACCGCCTCCTTGCTGCACGACGACGTGGTCGATAATGCCGACCAGCGGCGCGGCGCAGCCTCTGTGAAACGGATTTGGCGCTCCAATATTGCCGTACTTACCGGCGACTACTGGTTTGCGCAGGTGTCCCAGATGATGACCCAATATAAAGAAACCCGCCTCCTGCCGTGGTTTAATTCCTGTATGCTGGCGATGAGTGAAGGCGAGATATGGCAACTCGAAAAAGCGCAAAAATTAGATATTACCGAAGACGAATACTACCAAATTATCGGTCGGAAAACGGCGGCTTTCCTGGCGTTGAGCATGGCCTGCGGAGCAATTGCCGCCGGCGTGGACGAAGCCACCGTGCAACGGATGTACGACATCGGCTACACCATGGGAATGGCGTTTCAAATCCGCGACGATATTTTCGATTACGAACAGCATAACCAGTCGGGCAAGCCTGCCGGCAATGATATCCGCGAACGGAAAATTACCCTGCCGTTGCTCTATGCCTTGCAGCAAGCCGGAACGAAGGAGCGCAAAGCCATCCTGCGCCACATCTGCCGCGCCGCCAAGAGAACGCGCAGCGTAACAAAAGTTATCGACTTTGTGCACCGCCAAAAAGGGCAGGAATACGCCGAAAAAGTCATGATGGAATACAGCCGAAAAGCCGTTACGATGTTGCATGAACTGCCCGATACCCCTTACCGCGCCGCCTTAATCGAACTCGCAAAATTCATGACTACCCGGAGAAAATAACAGGACACGGAGCATGGCGTCGCATCCTGAAAAAAGCTGATAGAGTTATACCGATTTTTGTTAATTTTTTATTCATCTTAATATCCTGTTCATGCGTTCCGTCATTCGTTTGTCAGCATTATTATTTTGTATATGGATTTTGTGTAAAATTATTGTAAATCCGGGAATTTTCACGTAAGTTTGTAACTTTAAGAAAACGGTTATGGAAATAAAATAAATTAGAACATGATAACTTTCAAACATGAATTAGAAAACAACATCCTTTCCTTTTGGCTCAGCCGTGTGCAGGACGCCGGGCACGGCGGCTTTTACGGACGCATTGACGGCGATGGCACGCTGCATCCGCAGGCTAATAAAGGCGCCGTGCTCAACGCCCGTATCCTGTGGACGTTCTCCGCTGCCTACCGCCTGCTGAAAAAGCCCGAATACAAAGCCGCCGCACAACGCGCTTTCGATTATATCGTCGACCATTTCATAGATACGGCATCCGGCGGCGTGTACTGGGAACTGGACTACACAGGTCTGCCGGTAAACACCAAAAAGCAAATGTATGCACAGGGATTCGCCCTGTATGGCTTCTCGGAATTTTACCGCGCTACCGGCAACGCAAAGGCGTTGGAACTTGCCAAAGAATTTTTCCACTTAATAGAAAAACGCCGCGACAACAAGGCGGGCGGCTACCTCGAAGCCTACACGCGCGAATGGAACGCCATTGAAGACATGCGCCTGAGCAACAAAGACGCCAACGAGAAAAAAACCATGAACACCCACCTCCACATCCTTGAGCCATACACCAACCTGTGCCGCGTGTGGAATAACCCGCAACTGCGCGAGGCGCAACAAAACTTAATCGCCGTCTTCACGGAAAAGATACTGGACAAATCCGGGCACCTCAATCTGTTTTTCGACGAGGCATGGAACGTCAAATCGTCCGGCATATCTTACGGGCACGATATTGAGGCGTCGTGGCTGCTGTGGGAAGCCGCAGCGGTCTTGGGTGATGCGAAACTGCTGGAACAGGTAACGGCGCTCTCGCTGAAAATCGCCGACGCAGCGGCGGAAGGCATATTGCCCGACGGCAGCATGCGCTACGAATGCGACAGCAAACACTCCGACAATGACCGCCACTGGTGGGTACAAGCCGAAACAGTGGTCGGATACCTGTATGCCTACAAAAACTCCGGAAACAAAGCGTATGCAACAAAAGCCGCCCACGCGTGGCGATACATCCAAAATAACATTATTGATAAAACCGGCGGAGAATGGTACTGGAGTCGCAAAGCCGACGGAAGCATTAACCGCGCCGGCGACAAGGCAGGACTTTGGAAATGCCCATACCACAACGGCCGCATGTGTATGGAAATTATCGAACACTTTAATGATTTTCCGGTGGTATAAAAGGCAGGTCACCGGAAGCTCCCGGACTTACATATATTTACCGCCCTTTTTAACCGGCACGTCTTTAACGATAGCTTTGAACGGTTCGTCCTCGTTGGGGCATACCAACAGCACGTCGTCGGAATCCACTACCAAATAGTTTTTCAGCCCGTGCAGTACGATGAGTTTTTGCTTGCCGGAAGCGATGACCACGCTGTTGGATACATTATAAAACATATTTTCCGGCGCATCTATTACGTTTCCATGCTTGTCTTTATCCTTATGGATGTAGAGCGAAAGCCATGTCCCCAAATCTGACCAACCGAAATTAGCGGCAAAGCAATACACATTTTCCGCTTTTTCCATGATGCCGTAGTCAATGGAAATGCTTGGGCACTGGGCGTAGGCTTGGGCAATGAAAGCCTTCTCTTCGCCGGTTCCGTAGGCTATTGAGCCTTTTTCAAAAAGACTTGCCACATCCGGCAGGTAGGTCGCCAACGCCCGGCAAATGGCGTTTACGCTCCAAATAAAAATACCCGAATTCCAAAGGAACTCGCCGCTTTCCACAAATACTCTTGCCAATTCGGCGTTGGGTTTTTCTGTAAAGGTTTTTACGCGATAGACTTTCTGCGCGCCCATATTCAGCGTTTCGCCCGTGTTGATTTGAATATAGCCGTAGTTGGTTTCGGGGCGCGACGGTTTCAACCCGACAGTTATCAACGCCTCGTTGTTGGCAGCGAGATGCAGGCCGCTTTGCATGACTTGCAAAAAATCCGCTTCAATGGCAATATGATGGTCGGCGGGCGTTACTACCATAGTAGCATTCGGGTTGCGTTTTAGAATTTTATAGGCGGCGTAGGCAATACATGGCGCGGTGTTGCGGCGTAGCGGTTCGCACAGGATCTGTTCCGGGCAGAAATCCGGCAACTGCTCCTGCGTCAAGGCGGCATAATTTGCGCCGGTGACGATGAGAATATTTTCTTTCGGAATAATTTGGGTGAAACGTTCAACGGTTTGCTGTAAAAACGACTTTCCGGTACCGAGAATATCTAAAAACTGTTTGGGATGCGATTCTCGGCTTACAGGCCAAAAGCGGCTTCCCACGCCGCCTGCCATAATAATACAATATTGGTTGCTCATTTTAAGTTGGTTTTTTCACAAATATACAAAAAAAAAATCAACTTTTTTTCTTCCATTGGAAGTAACCGATGACCGAAGCAATGCTGTAAATAAAATAAAGTATGGCGGTGGGTTCAAGCCCGCGCCAAAAGTAAAGTCCGGTAGAAATCAAATTAACCGCCAGCCACACGAACCATTGTTCGATAAGTTTATGCGCCAGCATCCACATGGCTACAATGCTCAAAGCGGTAGTGAGCGCATCGCCGAAAGGAACGGGCGAGTCGGTGAACTGTTGCAGGACGCGGGTAAGGATAACCGTAAGCGCCGCCGCAATACCCGCTAAAATCAACGCTTGTGCAAGCGTAGTGCGGGAAACGGCGATAGTCGCCGTGGCGTCCTGCGGCTGCCGGCGACGCATGAATTCGCGCCGCCACATCCACAAGCCATACACGCCGGCTAATATATAATAGCCATTCAATGCCATATCGGCATAGAATTTCCCATGGTAAAAAATCGCCACGTAAAATGTGGAGGAGATAATCCCCACTATCCACAGGGCTGGACGCTGCCGTATCTCCAACCAAAGGTAGAGCAAAGCAAACAAGGCGCCGATGAGTTCTATTAGACGGAAGTCGCAAGTCATTTTTAGTCGTGAAGCGTAAAGTGTGAAGCATAAAGTGCGGCAAGCGCAGTGGCGTTGGTTCGCTTTACGCCTTACGCATTTTGCTTCATGTACAGTTAAAATTGTATTCCTATTTTCAGCATCCAGTTTCGCCCGGCTTGCGGGAAGTAGCGTAAATCCTGATAGTCGGGACTGCCATCGGAGAACACGCTGCGGTACTCCACGAATGCCGAAGTACAATAAAGCGCATTGAATAAATTGTTCACCAACAATTGCACGAAAGCATTGGTATGCGCCGCTACCGGGAAATTATAACCCGCATGGAAGCCGGCGGAAAAATAAGCGTCGAGGCTACGGCTGCCGGTTTGCGTATTATCATAAAACTGCTTGCCAACATATTTCCCCGTTAACGCCAACGATAAACTTTTCAGCGGAAAGTAACGCACAGCCGCCGATGCAACCACACCGGGCGAGAAGGCAATCGTTGTTTCACGGAAATATTCTTCGCGCGTGGTAGCCCCATAATCTTCGTCCACATAATTGGTATAGTTTTTCAACTTATTGCGGCTCCATGTGAACGTCGCTTCCACTTGCAACGGATTTACAAGCCTTGCCACAGCAGTGAGTTCAATGCCGGCACGGTAACTTTCCGGCACATTTTCCATAATCAACCGGTAGGCGTCGTTCACACGACCGGTGGCGACAATCTGGTCGCGATAATTCATATAATAAAGGTTCACGCCAAACTGCCCGAATGCCGGACGGAACGTATAACCCGCCTCCCAATCGTAGAGCCGTTCGGCTTTTGCCGGCGTACGGATACCGTTTTTATCGGCGTCTTTCAAATCGCTGCGGTTGGGCTCGCGGTTGCCAACAGCAAACGATACAAAAACATTATGCCGCTTGTCCGGCGAATAGGAAAGCCCGACTTTGGGATTCAGGAATAGCCATTGATATGTATGGTCAAGCACGCCCGCCGACAGATCGGAGGGATTGGCGGCCTGTTTTTCGTAATAGTCATCGTCCATGCCGTGCATCTTGAAGCGCACATTGCGCAACTGCACGTCGGCAAAGAGCGACAATGAAGCCGGAAGGTCGTACGACGCTTTGGCAAAAATGTTCAATTCATCTTTCACACCAGTATTCGTGTACCAGTCGCGGTTGTAGTCAATGTTGCCGGTATTGCGTCTTGTCCACAGCACTTTTCCGTAATGGTCGCCGTCGTAACGGTTGGCGCCGGCGCCGGCGGTCAGGTGCAGGCGTTCGGCGTCGTAGAGAGCGGAGATATTCAGTCCGTAGAAATCATTATCCAACCCTTTTTGACGGATAAGGTCGCTTTTGGTGTATGTGGTATCTTTACTGGGGTTTTCGGGGTCTTTCATGACTTGCGCCGGGACATTGTATTTCGTAAGACTTGCCTCTGATTTATACTGTTCGGTATAACCTTTCCCCTTTGTATAATAAGCGGTGGCATTCAGTTTCCATGCTTCGTTCCAGTGATACAGGTAATGAAGATGCACGTGTGTCTGCTGATAATTGTCTGTTTCATTAGGATAGTAGGCGGCGTTTTCCGTATAAACTTTCCGCCGGTGGTCGGTCAAATTCTCGAACTGCACGCCCTCGAAAGACAATTGCGAATGTTGCTCGCCATAAAGTACGGATGCTTTCAGCAGTTGGTTTTTACCGTACCAGGCGCCGTTCAGGTGAAGCGTCTGTTGCCACATTCCGCTATGGTCTAAATAGCCGTCGCTGGACACGTAGCCGTATCGGGCGTCGAAAGCAAACGCATCATGCAGCAAGCCCGACGACACGCCGGCAGCGGCATTCCACGTGTTGAACGACCCGTAGGAACTCTCGAAATGCGCGCCGGCTTGCAACAAAGCAGGCCGGGTGGCGATATTCAGCAATCCCCCGAAGGCGCTGCTCCCAAACGACGACGTGCCCACCCCGCGCTGCAACTGCAACGACCGGCTGATAGCCCCCAAGTCGGGGATATTTACCCAAAAGACGCTTTGGCTTTCGGCGTCATTCAGCGGCACGCCGTCGATACTGATGTTGATGCGGCTCGCATCGGCGCCGCGTATACGGAAGCTCGTGCTGCCAATCATCGCCCCATTGTCGGAATAGCCAACCACCGATGGCAGCAATTCCAGCAAATACGGAAGGTCGCGACCGATACGCTGCGCTTCTATGTCCGTTTGATAAATGGTAGCTTGCGCTACCGGCGTTTTGTCATTGGCGCGGGTAGCGCTGACCACCACGCTGTCCAACACAGTTTGCGCCCGCAACGGGCACGATGCAAGCACGAAGCCTGCGGCAAAAAGTAAACCCTTTTTCATAAAAAATAAATTTTATGTTTAAGCCCCCTGCAGCCTGCAGAAAACACTTAAACGGTTAAATAAAAAAGGGGGATAATGAAGAAATTTACCAACTTTCCCTACGGCAGCATTACCTGCATCAGGTTATAAGGGTATCATCTCAGCCCGCATTTTCAGGGGCACCCCCAAGATTCCGGATGCAAAGGTAAGAAAAAACCGGGACACGGGCAACGGAGCTTTGAAGAATTAGGAATTGGCTGCCGCCGGAACATCAGCTCCTAATTTAAAGATTTAAAAATTCAAAGATTTAAATACACTTGAAAGGTTTCCAATTACACTTGAAAAATTTCCCAGTGTTATTATTTGTTCATTTTTCATTTCTACTTTCTAATTCTTCTGCCGCGCCAGCCACATTTTCATATTTTCACATCTTCACATTAGCTGCCGCGCCAGCCACATTTTCATATTTTCATATTTTCACATCTTCACATTAGCTGCCGCGCCAGCCTAATTAGTCACATTAAACAATTAGTCACATTAGCACATTGTAAAACATATATCCATACAATTTACTATCTTTGCACCCTGCGAATTTATATCATACGAATTTAGGCGAATTATACGAATGGAGTTAAGCGGGAAATCAAAAATTAGAAATCAGAAATCAACAATATGTACAGGACTCATACATGCGGCGAACTGCGCCTGCAACACAAAGGACAAGAAGTAACGCTTGCCGGCTGGGTACAACGGGTGCGCAACCTTGGCGGGATGACTTTTATTGATTTACGCGACCGCTATGGCGTTACGCAATTGGCGGTAAACGAAGACAGCCCGGCGGCGGTAAAAGAAACAGCCGGCGCACTGGGGCGCGAATTTGTTGTACAGGTTGCCGGCACAGTGATTGAACGCAGTAACAAAAATGCCAAAATCCCTACCGGCGACGTTGAAATTGCCGTAGGCAGTTTGAATGTATTGAATGCTTCCGGCACGCCGCCATTTACTATCGAAGACGAAAGCGACGGGGGCGAAGAATTGCGCGCCCGCTACCGTTACCTTGACTTGCGCCGCCAGCCGCTGCAAAACGCACTGAAATTACGGCATCGCATGGCGCAGGAAGTACGCGCATATTTGGACAGCCAGCGGTTTTTGGAAATAGAAACGCCCTTCCTGATTAAATCGACGCCCGAAGGCGCGCGCGATTTTGTGGTGCCGTCGCGCATGAATCCCGGCGAATTTTATGCGTTGCCGCAAAGCCCGCAAACGTTTAAACAATTGCTGATGGTGGCGGGCTATGACCGCTATTTCCAAATCGTGCGTTGCTTCCGCGACGAAGATTTGCGCGCCGACCGGCAGCCGGAATTTACGCAAATCGACTGTGAAATGGCATTTGTGGAACGCGAAGATATTTTGCAAACTTTTGAAGGATTGGCGAAGCGCCTGTTCCGGTCGGTACTGGGCGTGGAGCTGGCACAGGCTTTCCCGCGCATGAGCTATGCCGACGCGATGCGGCAGTACGGCTGTGATAAACCCGACATCCGTTTCGACATGCGCCTCCACGACATCACCGGCAGGGTGAAAGGGAAAAATTTTGCCGTATTCGATACGGCGGAATACATTGGCGGCATTTGTGTGCCGGGCGCCGCCGGTTATACGCGCAAGCAACTTGACGAATTGTCCGAATGGGTCAAACGCCCGCAAATCGGGGCAAAGGGACTGGTGTATATCCGCCTTGCTGAAGACGGTATTAAATCAAGCATTGATAAATTTTACACGCCCGGTGAACTGCAACAAATCGCCGCTACTCTAAACGCCAAACAGGATGATTTGATTTTAATATTGTCCGGCGAAAAAAAGAAAACGCAGGAAGCTTTGGGCTCGTTGCGTATGGAGATGGCGAACCGCTTGGGTTTGCGCAAAAGCAATGAATTTGCGCCGCTGTGGGTATATGATTTCCCGTTGTTGGAATGGGATGCGGAAACGCAGCGGTTTTATGCCATGCACCATCCGTTCACCGCGCCGAAGCCGGAAGATTTGCCCAAATTCTATTCTGCCGACCGCGCCGACATTGCGCAAGTAAACGCTAACGCTTACGACTTTGTGTTGAACGGCACGGAAATTGGCGGCGGTTCTATCCGTATCCACGATGCGAAAGTGCAGCAACGCATGTTCGAGGTGCTGGGCTTTTCTAAAGAAGAAGCCGAATATAAGTTTGGATTTATCATCAATGCGTTTCGCTACGGCGCGCCGCCGCATGGCGGCATTGCCTTTGGGTTCGACCGCTGGTGCGCTTTGTTCGGCGGGCAGGAAACCATCCGCGACTATATTGCCTTTCCCAAGAATAACGCCGGTCGCGACGTCATGCTCGACGCCCCCGCAAAAATTGACAGCGTTCAACTGAAAGAATTACAACTTTCGAACAGTTAACAGGGCGCGTCATTCCAACCGGAGTGCATGAAAAACAAAGCAGGAAGCAACCCGGAAAGAATTAGGAGTTATGAATAAGCGAACGCCAGCGCGCTTGATGCGGCTTACGATTTATAACTAAAAAAAAACTACATTATATTCGGATTGCTTTGCTTGCAATGGCGTGTGACCGTATCCCGTTCACCGTATCCCGTTCTTGTGCCGGACTTTTGCGGCGCCGCTGGTAGAGATGTCGGTTACCGGCGTTCCGCTGTATTCAATAAGCGATGCGCCGGAAGCATGGATGTCTAAATAATTGTTGGCATGTATGCCGATCTTGCTGCTGCCCGATAATCTTGCCCTCACCGTGTCTGCCACAAAGCCGCCGGCGCTGATTTTCGTTGCGCCGCTTATTTTGAAATCTGCACGGGAAGCCGCCCCCGACAAGTCGGCTTTGCCGGCGCCGCTGATGCCGATATGTACGCTTTCCGCTACAATGTCCGCCGTTATTTTCGATGCGCCCGACGCATCCCATTCCGAACGCTGGTTGTTCACGGCAATGTTGATGACGCTTGCCCCGCTTAGTTTGGCGGAAAATGCCGGCGCTTTCAGCGTGTCGGAGCAGGTGAACCGTACCGCCCCCGACAGGCGCAGCTGTTCTACGCTTTTCCAGTCCGAGTAGTACATATAGATATGCGCTTTCGCCCACTTTTTGTACGATTTTCTCGTATATATTTTCATATTGCCGTTGCTTATTTCCATCCGGACATGCGGCAAGAATTTTTCCGCCGCTTTAATCAACAGGTGATTTGTATCGGACGGCACGGCGGTAACCTCAAAAGCCCCTGCAATGCTAAGGTTTTTGAACGGGGGAAATGTCCGCGTTTCCGAGACTTGATAGGAAGTATCTTCCAAAAACAAGTCCTGCGAAAAACCAACGTCGCCGGATGCAACGTAGATTCCGATGCCGACCAGCGAGAAGAGCGTTACCAACCATGCGACAGTCAAGATAAGCCCCAGCCGTGTTTTGGTTTTGAATTTGAATAATGCTTTTGAGATAAGGTATATCAACCCAGCCAGCGGCAGGCAAATAAGCAACATCAATAACGTTAGCAGCAACCAGAACGGAATAGACGTATAATTCCGCAGGTAATTCGCTATATTCACTCCCTCCACTTCGCCCAATACCACATTGCCTGTAATGAACCCAATGGGCAATGCAACGAGCAATGACAACGCAACGAGTGTCGTTATCACTAACACAAATCCGGCAATAATGCGGAAGAAGATACTGATAATTTTTCCCAGCACCCGCCCGAAATCGCCTTCATGGGCGGTTTTTGTATAAGCATCTTCCATTTTTTGCGACGAGGCGGGCGAAATAGCTTCTTTCCGCATGGTCATTTTTTCTTTCATCGTACGCGCCGCCGGCATGATTATCCACAGGAGAATGTAGATAAGTATAGCCGAGGAAGACACCGCGTTGAAAAATGTATGATGCCCGAAAAAGTAGTCCGGAAAAATGAAAAATCCTAATGCAATAGCAAAAACCAAACGAACAAGCACCCGGTCGATGCCAAAATAATTTCCCAACCCGCTGCACACGCCGCCAATCATGCGGTGGTCAATATCGCGGTACAGCCGTTTGCGTTCCGGCTCCGGCGCTTTGAACTGTTCCTGCGCAAAGGTGGTTGGCTCTTCTTCGCCGCCGGCAATGTCGTTGGCAGAACCTACCGTGCCGATGACTTCGTTCACCGCCGCCAATGTAATAATTTGTGCCGGCGACTGAATGCGCGCTGACAATAATTCGGCAATACGCACTTCAATATCTTCTATAATTTCGCGACCGCCTTCCTTACCGGAAAAAATTTTCTCCACGTGGTCTAAATAATTTTTTAAGCAAATATACGCATCGTTATCCAAGTTAAAAGCGATGCCGCTTATGCTGACTTTTATAGTTGATTTCATTGTGTGATAATTTTTTATTGGTTAGACTATTTGTTTTCATCGGAAGTTGTTTGCTGCTGCCGGTTTAATGCCGCTTCCGACTGTTCCCGGATATGTTCAATAGATGCCACCATTTCGCGCCATGAGCCGTCCAGTTCGCGGAGCAATGCTTTTCCTTTTTCGGTCAGCGAATAATATTTGCGTGGCGGTCCCTGCGACGATTCCTCCCACCGGTAACCCAGCCATCCCTGATTTTTCTGCCGCATCAGCAACGGATAGAGCGTTCCTTCAACAACGATCATTTGCGCGCTTTTCAATTCGGTAATAATTTCCGACGCATACGCATCATGTCGCGAAAGTATCAGGAGGATGCAGTATTCCAAAATACCTTTGCGCATTTGCGCTTTGTTGTTGTCTAATGTAATTGTTTCCATATTTTTTTAATTATGAATTATAAACTATGTTGTTTTCCCTCGCTGTGGTTTATCGTGCATTTTTAATATTTTCGGCAGTAGTCGGCTCGCCGCGCATTTCCAGTTTTTCCGCTATGGTGTGGGCAGCAGGCGCTACAATCCACAAAATAATGTATAACCAAAAACCTGCGCCGCCAAAGATAAACAAGACGAAAAAGATAACCCGCACCAGCGTAATATCCAAATCAAAGAATGCCGCCACGCCGCTGCACACGCCGCCAATGACCCGGTGGTCGGGGTCGCGGTACAAGCGTTTGCGTGGGGGCGGGGGATTGTAATTCGTATACGGATGATCGTATTCGTGCGCGCCTTCAGGCTTTCCTAATTGCGCAATGACGATGTTTACCATAGCGCAATTTACGCTTTGCATTTCGTTGCGCAGATGTTCTTGAAGAATTTCCGCTACCCGGAATTCAATCTCATCCATTATTTCTTCGGCGTCTTTCGGGTGGGCAATGGTTGCTTTGAAACTATCCAAATAGTTTTGCAACTTGGCAAAAGCGTCTTCATCTATCATGAAGCTTTTGCCGCCAATGTTTGCTGTAATGACTTTTTTCATCGTTCAAAAAAATTAAATATTCATTTGATAGTGCAAAGATAAGTAAAATTTTAATACCATGTATCACATAGTATCAAAAATTACACAAATTACTGGTAATTAGGAAGAAAATTTTTACTCCAGTGCGCTTGTAAGGACAAAAAAACATTCCGTTGTTAGCATCGCTAACAACGGAATGTTTTTATAAATCTATTCTCAGGTAAAATTATCTTTTTATTCGTTGCGGTTCGCCTAATTTGTCCATGGCGCAACGGAAGCCGAGATCTACCGCCGAGCGGTCTTCGTCCAAATAGCGGCGCGTGCCGGGACTTAGCCAATAGGCGCGGTCAAGAAATGAACCGCCTTTATAAACGCGCGCTTTATCGCTGATGAGCGTACTCATGCCCCGATGTCCCGATCCAACGCCCTGGTCGTACATGCGGTTGGAATTAGCGTTGCTTTCCGGGTCGGTTTCGCTGTTCTGTTCGTAATTTATGGACGACAGCATATCGCCGTCTTTATAATTCCGGAGGTCGCCCATTTGGTAGTTATACCGTTGGTCGCCCAAGTAACCTACCGTATCGCGGCGCATGCGTCCTAATGAATCTTTGGGTAAAATATTCCCGTTTTCGTCGCGTGAATATTCCAAAAACACATTGCCACGGAACGGGCGGAACTCTTCCAATTCTTCAAATGATAAAGGACGGTACACGTCGGATACCCATTCATTGACATTGCCTGCCATGCAATACAAGCCGTAATCGTTGGGATAAAATGAACGCACCGGCGCAGTAAGCGCATAGCCGTCGTTCAAATGTCCTGCCACGCCCATCAGGTCGCCGCGTCCACGCTGGAAATTGGCTAAAAATTTACCGCGCGAACCTTTTTCCGCACTGCGTACTGAAGTGCCGCTCCATGGGTAAACACGGCGTTCTACCACACGTTCATCATAAGTAGAGCCGATTTGCGCTACTGCGGCATATTCCCATTCCGCTTCCGTCGGAAGGCGGTAATTGGGGAATAAAATACCGTCGTCAAACGTTACGCGGCGCGTAGCTTTCGGGTCGGATTTGGAATAATCGCGGAGGTTGCGGTTTATGACGCCTTGATATTGCCCCATCAGGTATGCGTCCGTATTGAAACTGTTGGAGTCTTTCTGTTCGGGATTGAGTTTCAAAATGCCGTGGCGAACCAGCGATTCTTCATTCACGCGGTCGGAACGCCAAAGGCAATAATCATTTGCCTGCCGCCAACTGACGCCTACCACCGGGTACTGGTCATAAGCCGGATGACGGAAATAAGTAGATACATATGGCTCGTTAAAAGCCAACGGGCGGCGCCATACCAACGTGTCGGGCAAGGCATTTTTTGCAATGGAAGGATACGAAACATATACACGTTGCAGCCAGTGGATATATTCCCGGTAGTCGATATTACGCACTTCCGTTTCGTCGATATAATAAGAATCAAGCGTTACCCGGCGTGTTTGGTTGTTCCATTCATAGTCCAGACTTTCCGCCACCCGTCCCATAATGAAACTGCCGCCTTCAATAAAAACCAATCCCGGCGCTGAAACCAGGGATACTGCCGATTTTACTTCAAATCCTCCATACTGCGAGTCATTGTATGCCCATCCGGTAGTGGCGGAACGGTCGTTGCCGCCAAATTGGAACAGGTTACAACTGCCGCCTGCCAACAGTAAGCACAAGGCTAAACTTATTAAAATGGTTTTACTATTCATATTAAAATTCCTATTGATACTAATCAAAACACAAAGTTAATGAAGTTTTTCATTCCAACCAAAAATTTTTACCTTGCAGCAATAAAAACACACGTAATTTTAACTATTTAGACATTCAAATATTTCAAGGTTTAATGTGCCATTGGTTTTTTTATAGGATAATGCGGGGAAA